>JASFEL010000228.1:0-3280 GCA_050124855.1 Candidatus Thorarchaeota archaeon
GTGGACAATGGAATCCAAGGACTCGCAGGATTAGCAGGAAAGCAACTTTGCTCCTATACTGCATTTTGATCCCACTCCTGTTCTTGGCACTCATACCTCAAGTCAGTGTGATTGTCCTCTCGTTTGCTGGCACGTGGTCGACAGATAGCTTGTTACCTGATGTATGGACTTTGGACAACTACAGTGTTTTATGGGCATATCCCGATGTGACCCAATCAATATATCTCACACTGATATACGGAGCCATTGCTACTGTTGTTATTGTGCTATTGGGAGCTAGCGCTGCGTATCTGATTGCCCGGAGAGACATTCCTGGAAAGACAGCGCTTGATCTACTTGTGACTTCACCGATCGCGCTTCCAGGCATCGTAATCGCGACAGGCTACTTTACGCTCTTTTACAATACTCCAATATTCCCAGTTGGGGGTCCTGCGTTTCTCATAATTATGTCATATACCGTTCGGAAATTCCCGTTCACCGTCAGAGCGGCGTATGCAGGACTGATGTCGACACCCGTTGTCTTAGAGGAGGCGTCTCAAAACATGGGCGCCAGCAGGAACCGGACATTCTTCAAGATAACTATGCCACTGATTGGGGTAAGCGTCCTTGCAGGCTCCTTGCTTTCCTACGTATATTCTGTGAGTGAAGTAAGCACAAGTCTCATTCTGGGCAGTGTAGGACGAGAGCAAGCACCGATGACGTTCTGGACGGCTGAAATACTCGATATGACAGGGCAGTATGGTGGGGCTAACAATGCGGCATGCCTTGGAGTTTTAATGATGGCCCTGCAAATGGCAGTCATAACAGTCACTACAAAAATACTAGGAGCCAGATCTTCTGCTATCACTGGTATCTGAGGTGATATGAATTGGTTGAGATTAGACTAGAAAACTTGCGGAAAACCTTTGGTGAAGTAGTCGCAACTGACGAGGTGACAATGGTCCTTGAAGAAGGAGAGCTTTCTACACTCCTGGGGCCATCTGGTTGTGGGAAAACCACCCTTCTGCGCTTGATTGCTGGTTTCTATGTACCTGACAGAGGGACAATTCACTTTGACGACAAGGAAGTCACAGAAGTGCCTCCACATAAGAGGAACACAGGAATGTGCTTCCAGAACTACGCTCTATGGCCACATATGACCGTGGCGGATAATGTTTCATATGGACTGAAGTTGAAACGAGTCGATGGCATGAAGTATACCAAGAGTGCTATCGAAAAAAGAGTCGCCAACGCATTGGGTCTTGTGCACATGGAGGAGCTTGGTGAGCGGCATATCCATCAGCTATCTGGCGGCCAGCAACAACGAGTGGCGCTTGCTCGAGCACTTGTGATTGAACCAGGTGTTCTCCTCCTCGATGAGCCGCTCTCAAATCTTGATGCAAAGCTCCGGCTTGAGATGAGAGAGGAAATCATGAGAATCCAAAAGGAGCTTTCAATAACAACAGTCTATGTAACACACGACCAGCATGAAGCGCTAAGCATCTCAGATAGGGTGGCAGTTATGGATCTAGGATATGTGCAGCAATTTGCTTCTCCCAGAGAGATTTACTCAGACCCGCAGACAGTCTTTGTTGCAGACTTCATAGGTCAATGTACATTCCTTGATGGTGTAATTCAATCGGTTGGTGAAAACATCGATGTCACCCTGCCGGATGGACAGACAATCAAGGGAAGGACCACCATTGAAGGATATCCATTCGAGAAAGGTGAGAAGGTCAAGTGTGCTTTTAGGCCAGAGGACCTTCATCTTCAGCAGTTGGACCCATCTGATAACAAAATCACAGGCAATGTAACCAGAACTATCTATATTGGAAATGGCCTTGAGGTGTATTTTGAAGTTGGGGGTGTCAATGCGCAATCGCTCCTGGATCCTGACATTGGGGTGAAAGCGGGGGACAGCATTACTCTCTTCGCGTCAGATCTTGAAGTGATGGTTTTACCAATAGGTGGAGTAGAGGCTCTGAGGAAAGTTCCGGGGCATCCCATGGCTACAAGCAAGATGCCGTCTATGGCTTCGAATGTCTAGTAGTGACCGCAACTCCCCTCGAGAAAGCCCTCATCTCTGAGCCATTGAGAAGTGCTCTCCCTACGCCTAGCAAGCTGCCCTGTTCATCAGTCACCAGAACCTCCTCTCCAGCCCGCAGTAAGGGATCTGCATTAGTGACAAATTTGGCAAGCGCAGACTTTCCCTTGGCCACAAACTCACTCACTTCATTATTGATAGCAACAAGATATCTCGCATCAATGTTCATCTTAAGGAGTTCAAGACCTCCTTCATATGTAGGAGTGAAGAGTCCAGTTGTAGGAACTAGAGTGAAGAGAATCTTGTCATCGTGCTTTACATAACGTATCTTTCCAGTGTTCTTTGACGTGACGAACTGTAGACTCTCGGCGTCTTGGATTTTTGAGGGATTGATCATCCATTGATAGGCTAATAGAGCGCGGAGTTTTCTCGCACCCCAATTCGCATTCCCATCAATGGATGACTTCCCAATATGCTCCAGATTCTCAATCTGTTCAATTCCGTATTTCTGCTGAAGGACTGAACCTAATTTATCGGTGGCAGTGTCTCGTGTGAACCAGAACCCATGCTCGAAAGAGAGATTGTCCAAAACATCCTGAATCCGTTGTGCAGCAACTTCAAGCTCGTTCTCCCTCAATTGCTTAGGAAAAATGCATTGCTGAGCAGGGTGCACATGTTCTAGTTCCCAGGGTATTGCACCAAATGGAGTGATGAAAAACAGGAGGAGGCGTTCATGGCTTCGTTTTCTAACCTCTTCAACAGCCTTTGGAAGGGTATCCGCAAAGGGTCTATCTCCTAGGTGAGGCACCAGAAGCACCGTTTCAGTGCTGCGATATGGATATCGCTTGATAATCCTCGAATGGAATGTGACCATCTCCGGTCTTCGTAGAGTTTCCGGGCCTGCATACATGATTGATGATGATTTGCCTATTGGATCAGATTGGACAATCAGTTCTGAATTTCTCATCATGGTAGAGAAAGCCTCAAGGAGAGAGGGATGCCCTGCCGATCGCGCAGCAGCAAGCTCAAACAGCTTCCCATCTCTTATGGCTTGCCTCACCCTGCGCATTTCAGCAGCGCTCACGAAGAGATTATGCTTCATCAGGCTCAAGTCGCGGTCAGGTTTGTCAAGCTTGAGGAGTTCTTTGACATCTGTAGTGCTGCAGATAGGACACTCACATGGGAGTTCTTCCAACTGGTCCAAGTGCATTGTCCCTGTAGTGAAGAGCATACGACCTGATTCTGCAAATTTAGCAT
>JASFEL010000229.1:0-3273 GCA_050124855.1 Candidatus Thorarchaeota archaeon
TGAGTCCGAATCATTTGATTCTAGCCACACAAGGCCCTCCGTGTGCTCTGTCTTCATGGTACAGTGCATTTGGAGTGTATTTATGCACCTACAAAGTCAGCTATCCGCCAAAAAGGAACCCAAAGATGTTGTCTAGGGTCATCATGAGTATGAAACCAAGCATGAGTCCCCATGTGGCCACACGTGCATTACCGCCAGCATGACTCTCCGGGACAATCTCATCTCCAACTACAAATATCATAGCTCCAGCTGCAAATGCAAGTCCATATGGTAGAAGCACAACTGCAATAAACACGATGGACACTCCAAGGAACCCTCCTATCGGCTCTACAAGTCCAGTGGCGAATGCCAGGCCTGCAGCATATTTCTTTGAATATCCCTCCCGAACCAGCGGCGCTGCAACAGCAAGCCCTTCTGGTATGTTCTGAAGTCCGATTGCCACTGCAACGGAAATACCAGTCAAGGGGTCTCCTGCTCCAAACGATACACCAACAGCAAGCCCCTCTGGGAAGTTGTGGATGGTTATTGCGAGGACAAGCAGCCATACCCTTGACATAGTGGAGGTGGGGCCTTCCACACCCTTCTCAAAGTGTGCATGGGGAATGTACTTGTCTGCAATATGCACGAAAATCCCGCCTAGAGCAAAACCAAATCCAACTATCGAGATCACTCCAAGCCAATCATTGACATAGTCAAATGCAGGCACTAGCAGGCTAAAGGCAGATGCTGCTAGCATCACTCCTGCAGCTATTCCCATCAAAATGTCCAAGGTTCTCCGACTGAAGTCATCCTTGATGAATATCGGTATAGCACCGAGACCTGTAGCTCCCCCTGCAAGCAGACTCGCCAGAAAGCCTAGTGAGATGGGGTCTGTGAACAGTTGCATAAAATCAGGAATGTTCTACCTCCTCTTAAGAAGTCTGTAATACGATTGTTGGAACACGTGTTCCAAAGATACAGGTCTAGCTCCGAATTTGCAATGAGCCTTATCTAGGACTTGAGAATGAGATGGTGGGCCCGGTGCGATTTGAACGCACGACCGACAGGTTATGAGCCTGTCGCTCTACCAAGCTAAGCTACGGGCCCTGTGAATACTATGAACAACACTCAGGCTTTGCATTTTTGATATTAAGGTTGCGAATATCTGACAGATTCACTCGTATTCCCAGACAAGTTTCTCCGACTTTAAATCAGAGAGAAAGGAACGCAGAGGAAACTCTGCCGGGACAAACAATGATTCTGCTCTTCACATCTCAACACTGCACATGGTGTGATATTGTCAAAAACATGATAGATGAGGAAAGTTCAGATCTGGGCTGTAAAGAACCGCTCTTTGAGGTGAATGTGGAACACCATAGTCATATCGCTGAGGCCTACGGTGTCCTGATGGTCCCAACTCTTGTATCTAGGAGCAATACGCTTTCAGGGGTTCCATGTCAGGATGACCTTCGTGCATTTCTTCTACGTTCTCTCACTGAAACTATCGCTGAGAGGAATGAGAGTAAGGCAGCGAAAGCAATTCGTTCTGCACCAAGGAAGTTTGAGCTTCGAGCTCTGTTGAGGACTTCTGTGATGAAACCTCTGACGGCTTCCGCTAAATGAGTTAACTATCAGGGACTGCTGCACAATCTTAATAACAGCATGTTCGAGTCCGATGCTCCAATGCCCCGATAGTGTAGCCCGGCCCAGCATCTAGGCCTTTCGAGTCTATGACCCGGGTTCAAATCCCGGTCGGGGCACCACTTTTCTGAAACTCCCTATGTAAATGACAGGAGCATATTGAAGTCTGCTGAGTCGTATGAGTGAGTCAATGCTCCAGAAGAGATGATGTCCACTCCACTCTGCGCATAGTCCTTGATATTGTCCTCATTAATTCCCCCTGATGCCTCTAGCAAGACTTTATGCCGCATCTCTCGTTGAGTAAGAACCTCATGGACTCCCCCTACATCTTGAGCAGTAAAGTTGTCCAGAAGTACGATGTCGGCGCCTGCCTCTATAGCCTCAATGGCCTCTTGAAGCGTACGAACTTCGCAGGATATCTTCTTACTAAATGACACACCTTCTCTGGCAGCCTTGACGGCATCACTGGCACTTCCAACAACAGCGATATGGTTGTTCTTGATCAAGACCATGTCATCAAGTGCATAACGATGTGAGTCTCCACCACCTACTTGGACTGCCCTTTTCTCGAAATACCTAAAGCCTGGAGTTGTCTTTCTTGTTGCAGCCACTCGTACATTTGGGTTCATCTCTCTTGCAGCTTGAACCATTCTATAGGTCTTTGTTGCAATTCCGCTCATTCGCTGGATTATGTTGAGGCAGACTCGTTCCACTCCAAGAAGAGTGCGCGCAAGTCCTCTCAGACCCACTATGGGTTCTTGAGGTCCCACCCAATTGCCCTCGAAGGCAAAAACCTCGTAATCAAGACCTGTGAGTTCTGCTATAGCAGTCGTTTCCTTGACCCCGGCCAGTACGGCCCTACTCTTCGCATAGACTCTTGCAGATCCTATTGCATCATCAGGCACTATGACATTACTGGTCAGGTCTCCAATCCTGATGTCTTCCTTCAAGAAATTCCTAAGCGTTTCAATCACAGCTGATGGCAAGTCGTTCACAACATCACACTCCTCTAGCATCTTGGATGCTCTGGGTTCCTCACAATTCTCTCTCTGGGAGAGGTTTCCCCGAATATCTCTGCTTGAAATGACATGAACTCCACTTCAGGTGCCTTCCAAAGATTGCTCGGAAGCCCTGCCTTTTGGCAAGTATGCTCCAGAAATGTTTTCGTGTCCCACCCATACTGCACAGGGACCTGTGGAAGTAGAAGTCCACGCATCATTCCCCTACTGACTATGAGTCCGTCTCTTCCAACCTGTACAAGGTTAAAGAGTTCATCAGGATTTGTATACTCTAATTTGCGCGGAGGGGTTAGAACACTTAGGTCAACGATGATAAGGTCAATTTCATTTGGGCTCACTGGCCTGAAGCGGGGGTCATTTACTGCAGAGTCTATAGCGGAATCAATTGTGGCTTCTATCAATGGTTGCGTTGGATATGGGCGACCAATACACCCCCTAAGTCTAACATGGCCCTCTTCCAGAAGGTTGAGAGTTACAAACACACCTGACTTCTCCCATAATTTAGGAGGTGCACCATCTGGAGGACTGGGCTTAGTCTTTTCTAGCACATAACTGTCTACACTCTGTCTTGCAAGTTTCACAAGAAGCGTTCCTTCATCATCAGAATATGCGTGGTCCAATCCATGTCCACCGA
>JASFEL010000230.1:0-3267 GCA_050124855.1 Candidatus Thorarchaeota archaeon
AGTAGTCTATCTTGACTCTATACTGGCTCCTGACCCAATTTTGATACGATATGGAATCCCGCCTGCGCCTTCAATAGCCTCAGTAACAGCGACTTCATTTCCTGGGGCAATGGCAAGCATTGTGCCACCTCCTCCACTACCATTTATCTTGCATCCAAGAGCACCAGCTGATTTTGCTGCAGATATCATTGCCTCTATCTTCCTAGTTGATCTCTTTAGACCCGTCTTCAAGAGCGAATGATGGAGATCAATCAAGTGACTAAGTTCCTCTAGGTCTGGGGTCTGGTTCAGCAGCAATTCATAGGCTCTTTGAGTGAGGTCTCGGTTCTCAAGTGACGCCAAGGCCATTCTCCTTGCTTCTGTGGGCTCTTCTGCTGAGATTTCTGCAACTCTTGTGGTTGATGTAGTTCTTTGATTGAAATCAGGAATCACTTCTGAGATGCGCTGGTACTCCTTCTCTATTACGGTCCTTATCCTCCTGAGGTCTGCAACTGTGTCTTCTTTCTTTTCAAGAGAATCTCCTATGACCAAGCCTTCTATAGCTGCAGGAAGCCGAGTCGTTTTGTAGTCCGCACCCAAATCCAGATGAATGATGCCTCCATGTACGGAAGCATAGTGGTCTTGCATACCCCCACTCTCTCCAAACTCGACGACCTCAGCTTCGAAAGCTCGCATAGCCACATCTTGAGGACTCAGAACTTTCCCAGCCATTCGCGAAAAAGCATGAATTGCAGCGACTGTCAATGCGGAAGAACTGGAGAGGCCTGCGGAGATTGGAATATCGCCTGTTACTTCCAGATTCCAGCCATCTTTCGGTGATACACCCCTCCGCGATAACACGTTGAAAGCGCTTCTGAGATAGTCTCTGGAGTGAGTATATGTGACTTCACTGTCAACCCTGAAGGAATCTTCCTCATTGAGATCCAAATACTTGATGCTGATTTCCAAATCGTTTCTTCGTGTACATCGAATGGTCATCGCAAGGTCTAATGCAGCAGAAATGACATCAAGTCCGAGATAGTCACTATGCTCTCCGAATAGACAAACACGTCCTGGAGCTCGTACTGAGAATCTCTCCATCACCTGAGGCCTCCTAGATAATCAGGGGTGATGGAAGTCATGTGACTATGCCATATAGGCATTGGTAAAGCACGCGTGGCATAATCTTGCCGAAGGTTTTCCTGTATTACTCAGTAATTTGTACAGGCAAATGGGACTTCCATATGCGTGTATTGCGAAAAGCAATCATCTCCGCTGCGCCCTTGATAAACAAAGATTAGGTCCCAAAAATCTGGGTGCAGCGGGGAAACATAACTCAGCTTCTGGGAGAGGAGGGGTTTAGTGAAGACTCTCAAGATGCTTTACTGGAGCTGGCTATTTTTCCTCAAGTGCCATTTTGATTGCGGTCTCGAAGTCTTCTGGAGTTACCCCAGGTGATTCTAGTGACTGTTTCTTATAGACTCCCTTGATTCTCATTAGTACATCTTCAGTACTTAGCTTAGCACCAACAAGAGCCTTCTCGATGTCCGAGATAGCATCGTGGGGATACATGAAAAAGTCGCCGCTGATAACAATGTCCTTGATCTTGTCATCGATTTCTTCTACTGTAACTCTCATGAGTCCTCCAGGGGCTTTGTGGTTTGCAGTGCCAATAGATGCAGTCGCAGATATCTTGACAGTCCTCGCGTCTAGTCTGCCACCTGAACGCCAATGGAGCCATTCATCCGAAACGTATTTTGGTTTCAGTTCGTTCATGCGAGTCTTTTCCCACTCTGTCAGTTCTCCCGGTACAAGCTTGATTTTGAGTATTTTCTCGAATTGATTCAGTAGGTCCTTCTTCACCTCTTCTCTATCAAAGGTCTTTCCGGTTTCTCTCTCGACCGTACTTAGTCTTGCACGGAGTCCCTGTGCGATCTTGTCACGGAACTTCTCATCCGGTACTTTGAGAACCTTGACCATCATGTCATAGTTGAAAGTGAAAATGATATTGCCAGTAAGAATCCTGGCGTCTCCAACATCTCCTGCTCCATTTCCTGAGATTTTCCTGCCTTCAACTTGGATGTCATTCACGGGCTTGAATTCTGCATCAATCCCGAGGTTCTTGTATGCCTGAACAGGGGGTTCTAGGAACTTCTTGTAGTACGCATCAATGTTTCGTGGAGTTGTGGGGCTGTCTACTCTGTGGATCAATTGATAGAACATTTGTCCCTCATCCAGATAGACACCGCCTCCCCCGATGACTCTACGTGTAACGAAGATGTCGTTGTTCCGACAGAATTCCAGGTCGATGTCCTTCTCAATCTCCTGGAAGTATCCGAGGCTGACCAAGGGCTTTGCTGGCCAGCAGATAATGAGTGTATTCTCCGACTTCCCTTCGGTGATGCCCTGCGCGATCATGTCATAGATGATTTGGGTTTCAATTGGCTCAATAGGTCCTATATCGAGAAGTCGCCATGTTTCAAGCGTCATAACAGCGCAGCCAAATCAGGACTCTAATAACGACTTCGGTAGCACACGGCATTCATCCCAACCATTAAATCCCTATACAGCTGACCATTCTATGATGTGAATGATTGAGGCTATGGGACTGACCAAGATGTTCAGCGAGTTCACAGCTGTAAATGAACTCAGCTTTCAAGTCGCCACTGGGGAGATATACGGACTTCTCGGACCCAACGGCTCGGGTAAGTCCACAACCATGCGAATGCTTCTCGGATTACTGAAGCCAACGTCTGGAACCGCAAAAATCATGGGCCATGATATTGAGACCGAGATTGTAGCAGCAAAGCGAATTATGGGATATGTCCCCGAAGAACCTGTGCTTCCTGAAAGGCTCACTGGATGGGAATATGTGAATTATGTGAGTGACATTTGGCGCATAGACCGAGGTCCCGAGCGTGAGGAGGAAATTGATGAGATTCTCACACTACTAGACATCAAGGATGCGAGTGATGACCTCATAGAGACCTACTCCAAGGGAATGTCCAGAAAGATTGGTCTTGTTGCAGCTCTCATCCATCAACCCCAAGTCCTCATCCTTGATGAGGTGCAGGCTGGCATTGATCCGAGAGGAGCCGCCACGATAAAGGAGATTCTCAACGGACTGCGGGCAAAAGGAGCTACAATTCTAATGAGCACTCATGTTCTGGAGATTGCGGAACAGATGTGTGATAGAATTGGAATCATCAATGAAGGGAAGCTCATCGCAGAAGGTACAATGGATGAGCTCCGTGTTAAGGCAAAAGGTCAGAGTAGTCTTGAAGAGAT
>JASFEL010000231.1:0-3261 GCA_050124855.1 Candidatus Thorarchaeota archaeon
CTCTTGCGGAAGCTGCACAAATAATGCAGACTGAAGGCGAATCACCTGAAGCAGCAAGACTGATGATGGAAGCAGGTGAGCTCTATGAGACAGTGCACCTTTTCGAGAAAGCAGGTAATATCTATGATGCGGCTCAGGAATCATATCAGATGCTACGACAGACGTCAGGTCGCAGAACAGCGATTACCAAGGCAGCTGAAGCTTATCTGAAGATGGAAGGCAAAGCTGCGGTACTTGCGCCCCTGCTAATCAAAGCAGGAAATCTCTTTCTTGAGATTGGACTTGACGTGAAGGCGAAATGGGCATTCAAGCGGGGCAACGAGCTCTTCGGTGTATTGGCGGAGAAAGCTGGTGAGAATGATGAAATAGATTCGCAGATGCAATACCTCAGATACCAAGCATTGTGTCTCATGAATTGGGGGAGAACGGAGGAAGCGGATGCGCTCTATACTAATGTGATTGATTACTACCTTGGACAGGCAGAACTCGAGAGAGATAGCAAGGAAGCATATGGTCTAGCTCTAGAAGCCGCTTCGGATGTTCTTGAGGAGGCACAAAGAACAGAGGAGGCAAAGGCACACCTTGAACGAGCTCTTGAGACGTATGTTGAACTTGCAGAGGAACTTGCGGCATCAGACACACTGGATGAGAGTTCAAGATTATACAGCAAAGCAGCAGACTGTGCAAAGAAACTAGGTGATGACGAGAAGAGTGTATCATATTACGAAATGGCCAGTGTCAAGGCAGAGGAGTCAGCCAACGCCTTCATGGAAATGGATGTCAAAGAGTTAGCTACAATATGGCTGAGAACAGCTGGCATGGAAGCTCTCAAAACTGGAAAAGAGGAGCTATTGGACAAGGCGATTGGTCTGCTAAGAGATTCAGCTGACGGCTTCAAATCGATTGATGAAATGAGTGATGCTTTTGAGGATCTGTTCGCCGTCTTTGAAGCGCTTTTCCTCCACCGATCAGATAGTAGAGAGGAGATAGGAAAGGTATTGGATGAAATGGATGAGTTGGCTCGAACAGCGCAGGAGTACAAGATGCATTCTCTAATGACCGTTATCAACTCAGTAGAAAAGGGAAATCCAACTGCAGCCCTTCTCGCACTTCAGGAAAGAGAAGAAGAACTTCTGCCGCTACGTGAGCGGCTTCTTGCATTAGTCAAACAATCGAAGCTGGTGAGAGCACCAGAAGATTTTGAAGCAACTGGAAGAACTCACTGGCTCTACAAATAGATACTTCACTCAGAGGCATTCCTTTGTATCTTAAGAAAAGGTGAGGTAGATGGCGACATATCATAAATCAGTCACACTAAACACGAAGGGAAATTGCGATATTATCGATGTAACAGGACGGATTGAAGACATAGTTAGGGAAAGTGGATTCAAAGCTGGAATCTGTACTGTGTTTTGCTCTGGCTCAACCGCCTCTATCACCACAATTGAATACGAGGGGGGTCTTCTGAAAGATTTCCCAGATGCAATGGACCGACTTGTGCCAGAGGACATCACCTACGAACATCATCTTCGTTGGGGTGACGGCAATGGTCATTCTCATGTAAGAGCATCATTAATGGGGCCAGGACTCACAATTCCAATTATAGACGGCTCCTTGACCCTTGGAACCTGGCAGCAGCTAGTATGCTGTGATTTTGACAACAAAGCCAGGAGTAGAAAGATTGAGGTTATGCTCATAGGGGAGTAATCAGAACAAATCAGGCGTGTCATCCAGTTCCCACTCAAGTTGCCTTGTCCCGATGGGAGTAGGACTTGAGTCGCGTATCTTGTAGGCCAAGTAGTGGATGCGTAATGATCTTCGAAGTCGATGAAGCTGAAAAGGTGCGTTCCAATCCGGATTCTTCTTTCTGTAATCAAGTGTATCCATGAGATTTTTGATAGTATCCAGCTCACGCTTTACTTGTGCCTTCACATCATCAAGATCACGGTCTATCGTGAGGGCTCCTCCACTTGTCATTTGGAAACACCTTACAGACTACTCTCTGGAACCCATTAAACTAGGAGTGTAACCAAGGTATTACTTAGAACCCTTGATCTTCTTCTTTCTCTTTGGTTTCCTCAGCATTATGGTTCCGCACACTGGACACTCCAAATTGATAGCACCCTCTGGTTCCTCGTTTCTACACCCCGGGCATTTTAGGACCCAAGTGATTTCTTCTCTCATTCTTCTCTTTGGGTCCAAGGTGCTTAGTCCAAGTGCAGCCGCAGTGTTGAGCACAGCCAAATCGCTAGATACGACGCTCACATCATGACCAAGTTGTTTCTGCCATAGTGCCAAGGAAACTAGTTCCAAATCCTCTGAGCTTAGCACATTATAATCGCCTACTTCACGTGCCTTCTGCTCAGTCATTTTAATTGCATCTGCATCCGGCGATTCAATTCGCAGTCTATCTGTTGAGAGAAGATTCTGGACCCTGTTCTTGCTTGGACGATTCTGAATCTCATCAATCACTGACTGGGTGGTCATGAAGGCAAAATGTGGATTCTTCAAGGTCCATTGCGAAAGCAAAGCTCCCGTGTCAATTATATATAGGTGCAAAGAATGGGCCACCTAAAGCGTTCGTGGAACTAGACGTGTATTAACTCGGTCCCAATAATTATCATACATTCGAATGAAACGAGTCACACCCTCTGCTTTCTTGACCCATACAGATTCAGATGGTTCAACATCCCATCGTGTCTGTCCATCAATTACTGCTAAACCTGGGGCTCCGGGTTTTACAAGTTCCATTTCCAAAATACTGCTATCAGGAATCACAACAGATTTCAGCTCAAAGCGAGGGGGGCACACGGGAACAAAGATGAATCCATTGACATTGGGGGATAGAATTGATCCCCCCGCAGCGAGGGCATATGCAGTTGAACCGCAGGGTGTCGCCACCATTGCGCCATCGGCTCGTCCATAATCAATACGGACATCATCAAGATGAACCTGAAATGTCAGGAGTCTGCCGGGTATTCTTGAAACCACATAGACCTCATTGAGAGCCTCTTCGAATTGCCTATCGCCAACGCCTGACGCGATATTGACATTTACTTCTAGAATACACTTGTTTTGAATAACTTTCTCAAGTGCACCCAATGCAGTTGTCGTGCTTGCTTCAGTGAGGAATCCCACATTCCCTCGATTGACACAGAAAAGAGGTGTTTCCCGATCCTTCAGCCTGGAGAGTGCATACAGGATAGTCCCATCACCACCAATAGTCACCACGAAATCAACATCCATCTCCTCTATGGGGGT
>JASFEL010000232.1:0-3252 GCA_050124855.1 Candidatus Thorarchaeota archaeon
GCTGTGAGGGCTGGAGTGATTGTTCTAGGCACTCCAACCTACGACGCGTTTCCGTTCCCCAAGATCTGGGCGTTCGTCAATGAGATGGAAGGGAAACGGTTCCAGAAGAGACCTATAGCTCTCTTTGGCACCCATGGATGGGGTGGTGGAGGTGTCCGCAAACTGAAGAAGAATCTCGAGGAAAATAAGTTCGAGATATTGGAGCCAAATATCAGATGTAGAGCAACACCTACTGAGGAAGAGCGACAGGCAATCAAAACCTTGGCTAAGAACATCGCAGAGACCGTGAAGTAGGAGCTGTGCCCCTATCAATCTGAAACGTCATCATGGTGCATTTGGTTTGTTGGTTCCTAAAGTAACCTTTTTAGTGACCACTATATTTTCCCAAGCAGTTATTCGACAAGTGCGGTAATGTAGACTGCACGACAATGAATGACGGAGGTAAGAGAGATGAAACTCAAGGGAACCAAAACTGAGAAGAATCTACTGACATCTTTTGCTGGTGAGTCACAGGCGCGAAACAGATATACTATGGCTGCCTCGACCGCTAAGAAAGAGGGATACCAGCATATTTCTGCAGTCTTCCTGGAAACTGCAAGGCACGAACTGGAGCATGCGAAGAGGTTCTTCAAGTACCTCAAGCAGGGCAACGCAACCGAGGCCATCAAGGTAGAATGGGATTTTCCAACTTCGGGGGCCTATGAAAGCACTGAGGAGATACTCAGGCATGCTGCAGCGGGAGAGAAATACGAGTTTAGCGAGATGTATCCGAAATTTGCTGATACTGCCGAAGAAGAGGGCTTCAAGGAGATCGCTCACCAGTGGAGAATGATTGCAAAGGCTGAAACCTGGCATCATGAGCGCTATCTCGCTCTTGCGGAGCAAATCAAAGATGGGTCGATCCTCAAGAAGACAGATAAAGTCCGGTGGCGATGCGATAACTGCGGCTATATCCATGAAGGAACCTCTCCGCCCGATAAGTGTCCTGCCTGTCAACACGATAAGGGCTATTTCATGCTTGACTTTGCTGAATACTAGTGTCCCAATTCGACACCTTGGTCTAGAATTGGGCCAAGGTGCTTTCTATTTTTCATCTCATTATGCTTGAGATAATAGAATGAGAAGATGAGCGGACAGCAGAGCTGTCATTGTTGGGGGTTTGGGGTTGATTGCTGTTAGGGGAGAGAAAAATTATCATTTCCTGCTAGCCCGCTCTGGATTATACAGGTAATCCCCTCTTTAGTAATGGTGTATCACACGGTCAATATTCCGAATTTCTCTGAAAGACTAACTGTTTTAGCATTTGAAGTCATATTGATTTCGTTCTAGTATAGGAATGCGCATTGACTAATCTTTGACAGAGCGGCGTCATGTAATTGCCATGAAGCTGTAGAAGGAACTTCTGCCATTGGGACCGGTATCTCATTCTGATAATAATGGCAATGCGAAGAACAGATACTCCACACACACCCCCACCAGAGCCCTGGAACAAAACTCCTCATACCCCGCCACCTGAGCCCTGGTAATCAACTTATGCTTGAAGCCTTGCAGAATTCTAAAGGCTTCAGGCATACTGATTTTCTTAAAATCAAAAGATACAAGTTTTTGTTTTTGGTGAGGATGTCACTATTGAAGACAAAGCATTAGTCGCCTTGCCTTCATGAAGCCCGGTGACAGCATTTGGAAAATCAGAGATCAGGAATTCCAATTCGCATACCCACGAGTGATTCTTACATTGCAGCAGTATTGAGATATGACTCTACTGGTCCAAAATTGGAAGATGAATCGGGAGATATTCAGGTGATGTCAAAACAGCCACTAGCTTCATTTGAAAGGCAAATCATCGTTAATGAAACAGGGAGAAAACAAGTTGTACTCACCAACTCAAGGAATGCGTTCAACCTAGACCCATCCATTATAGTGGAGCGGGGTTATTCCGAAGGAGGAATTCGTCCCGAACCATATTATCCACCTTCAACCAATGGATGGGCAGGTAGAGTAATTGACGATGAGAAGAATGCGGTATTCTTTGTCCATAGATCGATGGAAGGTGACAGATACTGGCTATCGATTATTGATCCAGTGGATAATCAAATTTATGAAGCCCACCCGATTCTCCCATTCGAGGTAGGCTTGCTTACCTTCAAAGAAGACTTTGATAATTACAGCACTGCTGTTCATAGATTGTCTGCAGATGATAAGGCTTGGGGCATCCAGCTGATGCAAGGAATTCTTGATGGAGCACCTCCCTCATGGCAAGAGCTTGCAGAAATCACTAAGGAAGTGTACATCCCGAGCCTACAAATGGGAAAAACCATGAGGGAAACACTGGAGCATATTGTTCCTGCAAGCTTCGATCCAGAAACCAGAGTGCAAATAATGGCATTTCTTGGCCAGATTATCAAGTGGAAACTTCCAGACATAGATCCTATATCATATTTCATGAAACTGGAGTCCTTGCCAGTCCTTAGAGTGCTGTTAATGGGTCATCTGTGGTGTGTTTTTGGCGAAGAATCTCCACCACCTTATGTGAGGATTCTGCTAGATAGCGAACGTCAGCGGCTTGGGGCACCTACTTTGACTACAAGAGAATCATCAGCAAAGAACTCATGGATTAGGGCGCATTGGCACATCAATGAACATCTACCGCAGCTTTCCAATACATCTCGGACCTATGCTGCTAGGCTTAATGAATCAGGGAAAATTATCACTAGTCTTCCAGTTTCAAAATCTCAAGCTCAACGTTCAAAAAAGAAATGGGTAGAGAGATTCAGACTCTTGACTGAAGGTCTGCTCCTGCGCTCTCACCTTCGCCCTCGCGCGTTGGGGCTAACAAGAGTTGCCAGTCTAACAGCTGCTCATCAATGGCCGCATAAGCACATGAAATTCTCAGCCAGTCTCGGAACGGAAGGCTATAGGAACCCTCACATTCAGATAATGGAAATGCCACGTTCAAGCTATGAGATTGTCTTAAGAACTAGACCCAATGTAATAGCAATCGACTGGTCCGCTAGCAGAGTAAACTCACATTTATTCAACGAAAAAGCGCAGAAATGGAGCAGTGCTCCATCGAAGATTCTCAGATCATTGAATGGGAAGAGAACAATTCGGAGATTGGGAAATGAATTTGGAGCATGGAAAGGATCAAGAATACATCAACCGAAAAGAGAATGGGCTCAATCTCTTGATGCTACTGCGGACCTCTCATATTTATCGGCTTTCGAATACCCTGGCTATCTAGAGCAATTTTGC
>JASFEL010000233.1:0-3247 GCA_050124855.1 Candidatus Thorarchaeota archaeon
GATGTAAAAGAAAATGATCCAGTTCAAGCTTAAGGATTTAGTTTATCCAAAAAGACTAGCTTGGGATGTGATTATTGCAGACATCTATGAGGCAGGAATTACTCCTTCTCAAACATCAGATTTGATGGGACAAGGATGGTCAAGCTTTCAACGATGGCAGTCAGGAGTAGAACCGAGACACTCTATTGGGGTTTCAATCCTTACTATCCACACAAGATATTGTGGCGAGGAATTAACCAAGCAAAGATTATCTGAGGGGAAATGAAGACATCATTGATCTCCCATATGGAGAGATGCAGGACAATATCTAACAGATAAATAAATCTTGGTTGTAACCACCGCTATGGTATTCAACCCAGATAAGGTAACCGTTATAAAAGAATGGTCTGATGTACATAAGCAGAGTATATCACAATAACGCTAGAGCGTTAGAATAAATCAACGAGTTAGACTAACTTTCCTATATATGAGCGTAGGAAGACCATCAAAATACAAGCCAGAATATTGTGAGCAGTTGGTAGAGTTCTTTGACCGACAGCCTTATGAGTTTGTATTAAGCGACGAGAGCGACGAAACCTCTAAGAAAATCAAACAGATATGCGATCTTCCTACGTTGGCAGCTTTTGCTAAAACTGTCGGCGTGCATAGAGATACAATACATCAATGGAGTAAAGACCATTCAGATTTTTCCGACGCAATAAAAAAGGCCAAGGAATTGCAGGAAGATATCCTTATTACTAACGGATTGCATGGTAATTACAATACCGCATTCGCAATATTTACAGCAAAGAATGTAATTGGCTGGAGGGATAAACAAGAGCTTGAGCACACAGGTAAAGATGGCGGGGCTATTGAGCTTGAGTCGGCAGATGATATGGATATAGCCCGAAGAGTTGCTTTTCTCTTAACCAGTGGAGCCGAATATGCCACTCACTAAAAAGGGCTCCAAAGTAATGAGCGCCATGAAGAAACAATATGGCGAGAAGAAAGGCGAGAAAGTATTCTACGCCAGCAAGCATAAAGGCACTATTTCTGGTGTAGATAAACCTAAAACTATATTGAGGTCATAAACATGTCGAGCCCACAAGGATTTTCTTCAGGAGCATTAACTACCAATGGTGTCGTTAAAAGCTCAAACGGATTACTTACTTATGCTGAGGCAGTTGGTGGAACGGCTACCCTTTATGAAGGCTCAACTTCCGGCAAACTATTGGCAACCATCACATCAAGCAATCATGTTGCATTCACTGCGCCAGTGGCATTCAGTAGCACAGGATTGTATATCACGATTTCCGCAGGATCGGCAACGGTTCACACGGGGTAGGGGAGTGGCGAGTCCGACTATATCGGCTAATTCTCTGACATAACGCATAATGCAACGGGAGAAGTATCATGGCTCAATCTTTAGAAAACAACCGCAGTAAGATCAAAACATCAGTCCATGGCCGTAGGCTTGGTCTTGATAACGACGAGTTCCTTGTTGGTGTAAAAGGCATTCGAATGGTGGTAACTAATGCCACATCTGATACTACTGGTACAGCTATTCCTAATCATGGCTTAGCTAGTGTAGTAACGACTACCAATGACTCTTGGACCTTGACTGACCCAATTCCCGGCGTTCCGGTGCGATTGGCTACAGGTTCAACTTCAACAGGTACGCACACCATCACATGTGCTGCTGCAACAATCTACTCAACCAATGGTATAGAGGGTGCAAGCGTCCTGATGAGTGCTGCTGGTGCTCACATTGAGTTGACTGGACTGACTACCGCAGCTTGGGTTGTAACATCACGAGGCAGTACAGCCGTAGTATCTGTAAGTTCTTAATACAGTTCTGAGGAGGACGTATGAAAGTTGTATTGCTTGGCACTGCGCCAGACTCGTTTAATCTCGCTCCCTTTGGAGGGGAATGGGAAATATGGTCTTGTTCACCGGGGACAATGAATGCTCCCCGTGTGGATAAGTTCTTTGAATTGCATCGGTGGGAACCTGGACAGCCATGGTTTCAACCAGCGTATTGTGAATATCTGAAGAATTTCCAAGGCCAGGTAATGATGACCAAAGAGATTCCAGAGATTCCAAATTGTACGTTGTTGCCTTATGAGGATCTTGTGGCCAAATATGGCCCATACTTCTTCACTTCATCTCTAGCGTGGATGATGGCAATGGCGATAGAAGCTGGAGCCACAAAGATAGCGCTTTATGGAGTCGATATGGCAGCTACAACCGAATACCACGATCAACGCATGGGCTGTCAATACTTCGCCATGATTGCTCGTTCTATGGGTATTGAAGTTGGCGTACCCCCAGAATCAGACCTATTACGGCCTGCTCCGCTATATGGAGTATGCGAGAACTCCCACGCATGGATTAAACAAACAGTAAGAGCCCGAGACTTGGCGCGTAGAGTTAATGAGTATAAGGCTCAGATTGATGACGCTACCAAGCAGATGTATTTTCTTCAAGGTGCGATGGATGACCAGGATTGGCAGCTTCATAGCTGGTTTGGTAACGATAATCTCGGAAATGAGTACACGTCTGTTCCTGATGTGCCTGTCTTAAAGGGTGCGATTAAAAGAGATGTGTTAAAGGAAGGTCTATCTGACGCGGATATTGAAAGAAATAAATCAGTGCTTTTGTCAACAACATTGAACCCTGGCTTTTTAACTGATTAGCTATGTCTGGAATGCTTGCCGAAGTTTTAGAGAAGATCGAAACCCTCTCCCCAGAGGCACGGGAGAGCTTGTCTAAGGAGGTGATCGAAGCGACCAAGGGTATGGAATGGATTCCCAACCCTGGCCCTCAAACGGCTGCATATTATAGTGAGGCAGATGAATTGTTTTATGGTGGTCAGGCGGGTGGTGGTAAAACTGACCTGATCATTGGATTAGCGCTGAATGAGCATAAGAATAGTCTAATACTCCGAAGAACTAACAAGGAGGCTGAGAAGCTACCAACTCGTATTGAAGATATCCTTGGCCACGATAAGGGTTTAAATCGCTCTACAGGCACATGGAAGACAGATGGCAAGGTCATTGATATGGGAGGTTGCCAGCTCGAATCTGATAAGCAGAAGCGTAAGGGTATCCCACATGACCTGAAGGCTTTTGATGAGGTGTCTGATTTCACTGAATCACAATACACGTTCATTTGCGCGTGGAATAGATCGGCAGACCCTAAGCAGCGGTGTCGAGTAGTGGCTACTGGAAATCCTCCAACAAGAGCTGAGGGCTACTGGGTTATACGC
>JASFEL010000234.1:0-3242 GCA_050124855.1 Candidatus Thorarchaeota archaeon
ACCGTGTTTTGACGCTTTGAGAGAGAACAACAGGCCAGAGATTCCTGTACCAATAACGAGAAAATCACACTTGCGTATATCACTCAAGGTGGCTGTCACCACTGTTTTGGCAACCCTTCCCGCAGTTAAGTCATTCCCCCCAGACGCACTGCATATTACCGATGTACCGTCGCGACTATATTGGTGGAGAGTGGCATAATCCTGATGTATGGGGAGTTGGGGTCCTTTGCTCTATCGACAATACCTCCACCATAAGCCTTCATCATAGGCAAGGCAAAGTGAGTAGGAACGTATATGATTAGCTCTCTTGGGAGATTCTTCATCCGAACTTCAATCTGATGCTGATTGGTTGAAACTCCGACTCCAATATTCACCTCGCCATGACTCGTGGGGAGTGATTTCACTGTCAATGGAATGGAAGACGTATACCACTCATCTGAGATAGCAGGAAGAATGACTAGGTCTTCACCATCTTCAGACAGGATCATCTCTCGAACGAGTAACAGGAGATCAACAGCAGCCATTAGACTACAACCATCACCATGACTACCACCGGATGTTCGAGGATTCACGAATTCCGGGATTGTATAAAACTCTGAGACGAATTCCATCATTCGCTCCAAGATTTGCAGAGTAGCAAACTCATCCTTCCTTAGGACATAATAGTGAGCAAGTCTGAGTCCTAAATGACTAGATACTCTTCCATCTGGCTCAGGCAGCCTGATTAGATGTTTGGTGACTAAGCTATTCACTGAGGCAACTATAGCCTCAACAAAGTCACTCGAAACGAGGTCCCCTCCTAAGAGAACAATCGCATCGAGCAAAGTTAGCGCATCTGTCTGCCCCTTTGCATATGCAAGCACATCTTCCTCAGCAGCTAGTCGCTCTGCATTCTCTGATACGAACGACATGTATTGCACAACTGCTTCACTGATAGAGTCGAATCTCTCCTTATTTCCTAGAGTGTCGTATGCATTACTAACGAGTACAAGTGCAGATAGTATCCAGAGCGCATCAGAGAGATCAGTAAGTTGCCATGGTTCAATAACTTCTGGAACTTGAGGTTCAGGATCCGCTGGCTCACCGAGAGCATCTTTGGTGGCATCAAGTATCTCATCCACTCCAAGAAATTCCTTGTCTTCAGGAGTTAGGATTTCTGTCAGAACTTCAGTAGTCGCTGGGGGTTCAGGTACAATCTGTTGCTCTTCGATCGTTTCTAGAAGTCGTTTCGACATGTCATCAATAAATGCAGATATGCTTCGAAGGAATCCAACATCACTGCTGTGAATATAGTATTGCAGTGTCCCCCAAAGATACGGTCCGAGGACTGAGGAATCTGCATCTTTCGGGACCATTGTGGGTTTGCCTACCGCTAATGATAGCTCCTTTGCCAGTCTACCACATCCCGTTCGCGAGAGAGCTAGGAGCACACGTGCCTTCTCACGCCAGCTCACATCAGGTGCATCCAGTATCGCAGATTTTGCCTTGATTGCCAGAGTGCCTTTCGCCTGTACAATTAAAGGATCTAGGTCTCTATTTGGAAATGCGAATCCTGTTGTACTATCCAGAAAGTCAAACCAATTGCCAACAGTGATATCGCGCATTTTCGTTCTAGCTGGAAACTCAACTAGCTCGTCTGACTTCGTGATAGGCTTCAATGGACTTGTGAAGAAGAAGCGTTTTGACGCAGCAGGCGGTAATGTCATCTTGTAGCGCAGTACAGCAGTGGCTAGGCCTCTTGCAGCACTAAACCTGATGTCCATACGTTCTGTTTGTGTCATTATTGTCTCAGGAAGATTGGGATTATCTCCTGTTGACAGCACAACTGAATCTGGACGCTTATCTACGCTGAAAGCCAGCATGCCATTGGCAAAGAGTTTGCATTTCTCCTTATCATACTCGAGTGTTTCTATGGGCTCAACTCCTCTGACTGACATCGGTCGGAGAACAGCATAGAAGACGAAGCTAGCCTCTTTGAGGGAGTGATTCTTCACTAGAATCTCGTTGTAGACGCCTTCCTCGTTGTTGTCAATGGCGTGATAGATATGCCTTGAGAACTCAATGGGACCCTTGTTTACCTTCCACTCGAAAATCTGGTCCTCTGGGGATATCAACGAGAGTCTTGGTCCATCTCGGTCCGCAGTCGCTGGATAGATTAACTCTCCATTGTCTTCAGGCCAAAAATCCAAAGACCCACATTGAGGAACAGCAGTCAAGAGACCGCTCTCATCAGTTACTGCATAGCTCTTTGCACCAGGGTTCCCAATAATAGTCCAGTTTCTAAGATGATCGTTCGAAACCCCATTTTCATCAAAGGGAGTCTTCTGGTTCTGTAACCGTACCCAGAGAGGCAGCATCCAGAGCTCAGCAGCTGTGTATATTCGACCATTCAATCCATTGCGCAATTGCTCGGCTTCATTTATTGGGGTGAGTTGTTGATCATCGAGAGTCAGTCGGTTTTTTCTAGCGACACGTCTCAGTCGCTCCAGACTGTCATCATCGATTCTGTTGAACATCAGTTCTGCCTCTAACTTGATGAGATGCTTGTCAGCTCTCATTTACCGGCTATTAATGTATCACGTAGATGTCCTCCCAAAAGCACTAGTGGGACTATAGATACCTAAGCCTTAATAGCGGAAATTTAGGGGTTGAACAGCAGACAGGCTAAACACAGGTGCTCAGACGCATCTACTAAGAGGGAATCCTATATGGCGGAAACACTTACCAAACCATCTCGTCGAATTCGAAACATGGTGGCGAAAGAACTCCGTCTCATAGTTAAGGATAAAGTGGCACTCTTTCTCATCTTCCTCCTTCCTGCAGCACTGATTGGCATGCTCTGGTGGGTGAGTGATATGAGTGAGATGGGAGGAATGTCACTAGGAGGCCCAGGTGGTGGGCTTGGAGGGGATTCTGGAGATCCCGGTGGAGATAATGAAACAGTAGAAAGCACGGGAGTTGTTCTTGGTATAATAGATCAGGACACGACACGGACCTACGAAGGAGAAGACTTGTCAGAAAACTTTACAGCATTTGTGGAGCTTATCGTAGACGAGCTTATTGTATTCAATGATACTGAAATTGCATTCAATGCTTTATACAATCAGGAGATAGATGGTTTCATTGTCATACCCGATGGTTTTGAGAGCAACCTAACAATCAACGAGCCCACCTACATAGAGATGCATGTAGACTCCACAAACCTCATTGGACAAAGTATTGTTCAAGGTGTAGTTCAAGGA
>JASFEL010000235.1:0-3240 GCA_050124855.1 Candidatus Thorarchaeota archaeon
TCAATGACAAACCAGAGCTTGAGAAGTCACAGGCTGTGTTCGATAAGAACAAGCATTGGATATGCGATCAGGACAAGATGGATATTGCTGGTCCTAAGTCAATGTATATGCACTGCCTACCGGCAGACAGAGGCTTTGAGGTCACGAACTCAGTGCTAGACGGTCCGCAGTCAATTGCGTTTGACCAAGCTGAGAATCGACTTCACGGACAGAAAGCTGTTATGGCACTGACCATGAAATAGATTGCATGAACGACGGTAGGACTTCGGTTCTACCCCTTTCCTCTTTTTCTATGCACCTCCGAATTAGTGCTATATACTAAATTGTGAAGTGAGATTCTACGGTGTGCAAATGACGGACCAGCTAGAACTCATGGTGAAGTACTTGGTCCATCTCCAGTTTTATTCTGAAGAGGAGGACATTCTCTTCAGTCGTGACAAGAAAGAGCACCTCTCGATAGAGGGCATTGGTCCGGTAGTAATTGCCTTCGAAGAGGAGTTCAAGCGCCATCTTCATTTCATCCGGAAAAAGGAGTATCGGGCATTCCTCGAGGCTGCAGCGGAAGCACTTCCTTACGATACGGAATCTATCATTCTCGAGTTCAATGATAGCGTTCGTGACTTGGGGCGCCACAATCTTACAGACGAGCTAGCAGCAAACTTCCTCATCGGACCCATTAGAACAGCACTTCAGACTCGCGAGTTTGAAACGTGCATGGATGAGATCCGGAGAAAGGCTATTCTGCGATTGGGAACCGATGACGCGAAGCAAGTTGTTAAGGAGAGAATTTCTGATTTCTATTCTCGGAACGATTCCACCGTGTCGATGCTCCACAATCTGACTCTGCTTCGACTCCTGGCTTCACTGTACGGATCCAAAGCGACTCAGGACCTTGTGAATCAGAGGGTCGACCTATATTATGAAGAGCTATTGGCAAAACTCTCGACTTAGTTTTATCACCTTAATGGTGTTGCAGGGGTTCAGACCCCCGCAACGATCTCCAAGAAGATCCAATTGGAAGGCTAATAAAATTCGGGCTGGCCCACCCCCCGACAGGGTGGTTTGAACCCATCGTTAGAGATGAATCATTGAATATAAGGCTGGGACTTCCAGCAAACGATGTGCCCTTCAAGACCCATTAGCCGCGCAAAACAGAAGTTATATCTGGCTTACTCTTCGCGCAATCTTCTCTGAGCTGACGATACAGGCCTAGTCTGACCATCTGCTGGCTATTTGCCAGTATCCATGGGTAATTCTTCTGGAGTATCAAATGCCTTAACAATGAAGTACATTGAAAACGAGAGGAAGAGTATAATCCCCATAACTGTGACCAGAAACCATCTGCTGGTGAATTCAGTGAACACAAAGAATGGCACAGCAGTATCACTCCAGGTAACCAAGCCAGAGAATATGCCGATAAACTCAATTGAAGCAGCCATCGCAACGATCATCAGAACTGCCATAGTGAGATAGGCTGCTCTCTTCGCCCATACACTCTTCTGCAAGGTAGTCTTCAGCACTTCCTGTTTCACAGGCTCTACGAGTTTAGTTCCCGCACCTGCGTTTCTGATAAGCCTTCTATCATGAATATTGCTGAGTCTTACAGTGAAAAAGCTCTTGATGGTTCGCCGGGTTATATCATCTCTTCTAGTCAGCAATTTATCCATCAGAATAAACATGATAGTGAACGTGAAAAGGCCTGCCCACAGTGGCGGATATACTGTGACCAAGAAAGGTATGTAGAAATATGTTACATTATAGGAGGCTAATCCAATTCTTAGAGCAAGTATCAGGGAGAGCCACATTGTGTTTGGACCTGCTGGTTCGTCTCTGGTTTTCAGATAATATGAGCCTGCTAACATACAAAAGAGTGCAAATCCCACAATATTCATGATTGACCAAGGCAGCCATAGGTTGTTGCTCAAGAAGAACCGTGTGATAGGGTTGAACTCAACAGCAATTCCATATATGTCAGTAGCGACAAGGGTGTATGCCACATCGATCATGCCTATTGGAAGCAGCAAAAGAACCAGATTCCGAATCCACGCCCTACTCCACCAATGTGTGACTAGTTCTCGGGTTGTGATTGAGTCCATGTATTTCATGTGTTTTCCCAGTTAAACATCCATCTCCTGAGGCTCGCATATAACGGTTGGTTTCTGGGTAATGATTCTGCGTTAGCGTCATTGTATATGCTGCTATTTAGATTGCTGAGCAGTTTGCGAAAAATAAAAGGAATGGCAGAGGGTTCGCGACCCTCTGCGCTTATTCTTACATCTATTCTACTAGAGATCTAGGTTGTTGGATAGACCTTGTGTAGGTGATACCAGTAGTAGGTACCGTACATCGGGTTGTAGGTCAGACCGTTGCCAGCCATCCAGTTTCTCCAGACTCTGAATTCAGAGGGCTGGTACATGTAGATACTGGGCTGGTCAAATGCAACAAGCTCCTGCATTTCGTCGTAGATTGCCTGCCTGGCTACTAGATCAGTTTCTGCCTTCCCTGCTGCAACTAGAGCGTCTACAGCTGTGTTGTTGTAACCGCTCGCGTGCATGAAAGTACCAGTTGACTTCACGAATGGGAGTGCGTAGTTGTCTGGATCAGCGTAGTCAGGTGCCCAACCAATGAGCCACATTGGCAGTTCATGGTTGTCCATCTTCAGAATCATGTTCGACCATTCAAGAGCATTGACCCTAAGCTCAACACCAGGCTCACCATTGGTCATGGTCGCAGTGATACCAGTTAAGTTGGTGTCATCATGTGCCATGACTAACGAAAGACCGTCCTTTAGTAGGAGTGAACCCTGCTCACGGATGACATTGCCTGAGTTGTAGAACAGCTCAACATAGCCATCCAAGGCGTTGATTGATTCCACAAATCCTGGCTCATTCATCGCATCGTTCCAGAATTCAACTGCTGCAGTGATGTTGTAATGCTCTTCCCAGATATCTGGATTATTACCGAACATTCCTTGAGGAATGAACCCTTTGGCTTGGAAGCCCCAACCATTGATGATAGCATCAATTGCTGCGTCATAGTCAAAGGCATGCGCGAGGCATTTCCTCAATCCCCAGAACGAGAATGGGCTTGTGATCGTTACTGGAGCGGATGTACCACGAGTGATATTCAGATCGTAGAACAAGAATGTAAATGCCATCAGTGTGTAACTGAACCCTCCAGTGTTAACATGGATGTTGGGGTCCAGTGAACCCAATGTGACATTGTCCCAGATCTCTGGTG
>JASFEL010000236.1:0-3237 GCA_050124855.1 Candidatus Thorarchaeota archaeon
AAGGGGACCTAATACTATATTCAGTAGGTCTCTAACTGGTTCGAAAAGCTTATTGATGAAGCCATCCGCACCAAGGAACTCCTTGATGCCAATTGCTCCTACGAAAGGAGTGGCCAAGATTGGAAAAATCAGAAGTGTACGGATTACCTTCTTCCCAAAGAAATCATATCGAGCCACGATGAAGGCAAAGAAGACTCCTAGAATGACAGAGAATATTGTCACTAAGATTGCGACATAGATTGAGTTTAGCACACCTCCTAAATCCCAACCGTATATCACTAGGAGATTCAAATCAGGATCATAAATTGCTGGTGTCAAATTGGCGAAGAAGTCAGTGTTTCCTGTAACTGGATTATAGACCCACGGCCAAATATTTGAGTCGTTGAAAAGGCGAATGAAGTGCTGTAGAGTAAAGACTCCTGTATCGGAATCAGTGAATGAAGTCCAAACAACGCTTAGAAGAGGAAGGATGAGGAATAAAGCAAATACTGCAATAACTCCTATTAACTGAACCCATGTTAGCGAGTCCATCTCTCTCCGCAGCTGGCGCCAGCCTGATTTTGATCTAGTACGGATCTGTGACGCTGCCTGCCGTGAGTTTGCAACTGGATTTCTAAAGAATCCAATAAATCGGGTTATACCTCCCTTTACCCAAGAACCTGATGAGCGTACTTTCCCTGAAGTCCAAGATGAAAACCGTCTTGGTGCACTTCTGATACTAGATGTGAGAGAGTCCCGGATGCTGTCCGGGACCATCTCGGAATCTATGGCTGAAGGATCTTGGACCTCTACTGGATCCTCCTCACTCGCTGTCATTTTCAACTGCCGCCTGTCAGGATGTTGGTACTGAAGCAGCAACTGTGTTGTAGTGTGACTTGGCTTGGTTTGTCCAGGCAGCTTTTACATCAGCCTTGTATGATGCGTCGTAGATCATGTCATTGTTCATCCGTCTAGCATAGTCGATTGTGAACTCTTCAAGCACCAAGGTATCTGGGTCCTGAATGGTAATTGGAGCTCCCATCTCAGCGGCATACGCTTCTAACTCGCTGGCATCTATCCAGCCATTGTCATATGCATTTAGAATCGTTGTCCAGCAGTTTACTAGCTCAGATTGTGCATCGGTGAAGACTGATCCCCAGTATTGAACGAAAGCAGCATTGATCTCTAAGGAAAGTGTGTCATTGAAATCAATCCCTAATGTCTTGGTGGTCTGATTGAACACAGAGTACAATCTATCCTTTCCAGCAGCTCCTGGCTCATCAAAAGCCTCCCTCATGACAGGCATCCGTAGAATGTTGTCATCTAGCCAAAGGGATTGGCCATATGGGGTGAGCACAAAGTCAATGAAACCCTCTGCCAATTGCTTCTGAGAGCTTGTCGAGGCAATGGCAATCGGATCCCCGTTCACAATCGTCTGATCCTGGGGGATTATGTATTCACAGTCAGGATTGTTCTCTTGAGTCTGATACCCGTAGAAATCGATCGACATGGAAATCCCGACTTCTCCAGTTTCAGCCGCCTGTTGAGTGTCTACTGAACCACCATAGATGTTTGAGCTCCCAGCCATCCTTGCCATGGTAGCCCAGCCTGCATCCCACCCGAGACCCTGAGTAATGATCTCGTAGATACGGGTATTGGAAGTCGTGCCCGGTGCATGACCCATAGCAATAGTAGGAGTCGTTGGCAGCAAGCTTCCATAGATTGGTTGTGCAAGGTCTGTCCAATTGTTGGGAACTGGCAGTGAATGCGTGTCGAGGAAGTCGTGGTTGACAGTGAATCCAAATGATGAGATGGCTGCAGCAATCCACACAAGCTGCGATTGAGCGTTAAGTCGCTTCATATTAGCCCCTGCAATGGTATCATTGACTCTGGCAGCCGCATCTACCATCAGTGTGCTGGTCAAGGGAGATAGACGACCGTCTTGCGCTAACTGATCAAACGATGTCGGACCGCCTCCCCAGCATACATCAGCCCCATTTGTGTCTATAACATCATCCCAGAATTGAAAGTCTGGCGTCTTCCAAGTAATTTCAACAATATCGTTCGCTATTGCAAAATCAGATGCCAAGAACGCAGGTTCAAATACATTATGAATTGCGACGTCATGTCTTGTTAAAACAACAAGCGTCTTTGGCCCTCCCGGGGTAGTAGTCGTAGTAGTAGTGGTGGTTGTTGTTGTCGTCGTCGTCGTTGTTGTAACGGGTGGAAGTCCACCAAGAAACACCCATGTGACACCTGCCACCCCGATGATGACTATTACAACTACCGCAATGATAGCATTTCTCGAACCACCTGCGGCTTCGAACTCGCTCATCTCTTATTCCTCTCTCCTTTTAAGTGACCTAACAATCATTCAGGTCTTGTCAGGTTCATATGTCTTCATGCATGGCTATAAATCTGTTCTCATCAATTTGAAAATGCTGAGTCATAACGTCAATGCCAGTTTGCGCATTTTCATTCCATTATAAATAGGCGCTTGAAATAGTTGTTCCAGAGTTCCTAAAAGTCTAAATAGTACTCGCTCGGTAGACAGGAGTATCTTCGTTCTGCAAAAAGGATAGGAAACGAAGGAGGAATTATGCATAATGAAAAAGAAATATTCGAGTAGTATCCTTTTGATGATGCTAGTTGGACTTGTTGTTGTTCCTGGTGTCGTCATCCTTGGCTTTGGCCCTATGGAGGCGAGTGCTGCTCTACCATCGCGCACTATAGTCTTTGATATGAGCCACGGTCAATATGAGGACTACATATTCGATAGCTTTGACACATGGATGGAGGGAAACCTCACTGAAATGGGTTATGATGTGGTCTTCGCATTCGGAGGCATAAACGCTACAATATTGGCAGATGCAGATGCGCTCATAGTGGGCTCAATTAATCATGAAGCTTCATCAGGAGTGACGCCTTTCGTTCAGGCCGAGTATGATGCCATATCGGCTTGGTACGCAACTGGTCACAAGTTCCTCTGGGTAGGATCTGACTCTGACTACGGTGGAGGTGCATGGAAGTCAAGCAATGTGACTCAAATTCTGAGTGATGTAGGCTCGCACATTTATCCAGAGCCCACTACAATCTCAGATGCAGACTCATACGCAGGAGCTTCATACCGTCCCGTCGCAAATATCACCAGTGACGACGCGTATGTGGCAGAGCTTGTCAAAGATGTCAACAGGGTCTTGGTACACAGTCCAACTCTGATCTACGGTAGCACATCAGCTACTGAGGGAGTGGATGCAG
>JASFEL010000237.1:0-3217 GCA_050124855.1 Candidatus Thorarchaeota archaeon
AACTCCTCAGCCATTTCGTGGATATCAGCGCCGCCTCCTGGATAGTTGGCACAACCAACATGTGCAATCACTCCAGGTATCTCGCCAAAGACGATAGGCTGTCCAACACTGCGAATCTCAGTGTCTTGGATTGCGCCTCTTCCTGTTCGAACTTTATAGGTTTCATCCTTGCAGTCAGCTTCAGCTGCAACAACCATCCAACTATGTAAGTCATAATCGTTGGGACATGCAGATTCACATCGTGCACATCCAATACAGTTTCGATAGACGTCACGTAGTGGCTCGAAATTCCCTGTCTGAGCCGCCAGAACAGCCTCCATAACTGGCTGGTCATTTGGACATGACCGAATGCACTCGCTACATTTCTTGCATTCTTGCGCCATCTTCTGGATCTGTTTCTTTGTCGGGAAGAATTTCATCTTCCTTCTTTTTGGCATTACAGCAAGGGCTACTTTGGTTGCAACCGCTCCAACCTTATGGTGGTCGGAGATGTATGCACCGGGAATCTTCCCTGATACAAGTTCATCAACAATCGAGTCAATTGAGTCATCAGATCTGTCCGGCAGTCCCATCACTGCTTTGTCGCTAGTCGATATGACTGGAGCCTTTACTTTCTGAGATTCTGAAACCACATCAGTCCGGACACATTGCTCGTCCACTACTACAACATCAGCCTTACCGCTTCGTATATATCGAAGCTGCCAGGAGATTGGCCCAATCACCTTGGCACTTGGATCGCGGCGTGTGATGTCCCATGCAGTGCAACACATGCCACCTACCTCAACTTTGGCTCCAAGCTTCTTCTCAGTTATGTAGTCAGTAATTGAGGCGGCAGGCACAATGTTATGACCAATGGTCAGAATGATTGCTTTGTTGGTGTCCATCAAGCCAATACCTGAATCAACAAGTGGTGCTTCTGGATCAGCTTTTGGAAAGCCGAGAGTCGAAATCTGAACAAGGTCTGCAATCTCCATGCTTACTTGATCTATCATCCCAACATGGAACACCTTACTCTCGAAGTCTAACCAACTCCCCTCTTGGCCCGTGTGTGTTGCTGAGAGTGTATGAGCTAGTTGACTCTCACAATAGTCAAGAATTATACTGGCATCTTCAAGAGTTCTTGGTCTCATTCCTGTCACCAAACGAGAAACAGGTGCATGTATCTCAGTGCCAGGTCCTTGAATAAGGTCAGTTCGGGGACCGAACTCATCAATCAAGTGATCAACCAAGTGTCTTGCATGAGCCAAGTGTGCTGCATTACCTATATTGGCTGCTGCGAGCACAATCCTTGCCTGTTGCCCCTTCATGTCAATCCCACAAGCGCCCCGTTTGTCTCCGGAGAGGTCACATTTGCCAAATGTACATAGACAACAGACCTGACAATAGGGCATGTAGGATGGTGTGTATTTCGTCAAGAGCTTGTGGTCCCAAGATCGGAGACCGGTTGGACTCGGCATTGGGGTTGGACCCATTGGTTCATCCCATTCGTCATCCACAATCTGACCGATTCGAACCTCAAGACCTTTGAAGACACCTAAATCGGTTCTTGCTTCATCAGCTTTGAAGTGTGCTTTCTTTTTCATATGTATACAAACCCTGTGGCTAATATGCTGGCGCTAACAAAAAGCAGCATAATAAGGTTATGAATCATCAACGATATCGAGAGCAAGTATTCGAATCAATCGTTAACCAAATGAATCCGTATTCTTTCGGTAAATTATATGACACCGATTTGAACGTTCACAGTGTAACTTTAGGAAATGCGTGTTCATTCTCGAAACTCATCAACAAGACGTTGTTTTATCTCTCGAATTGCCACCATCCCAGGTGAGTCAGCATCAAGGTCTAACGGAGCCATGCCCTTTCGGTCAGCGGCTTTGATCGATTCATCAAGTGGGACCATTCCGAGAAGGGGTATTCCTTCAGATTCCACTCTTTTCCGAATCATCTCTTCATCCTCATGATTAGCGACCTTGTTGCCTACAGCTAGTATGCGACCAACGTTAATGTCAAGTGCTAGCTGCTTAATCTTGGACAGGATTGCTAGAGACCTGCGTCCTGGTTCTGAAACTACGATGAGTGCGTCCATTCCGGTGGTTGTCCCTCGACCAAGGTTCTCCACTCCAGCATCCATGTCCATTACAAACGCTTCATCAGAACCTAGAACCAAGAACCGCATTAGCGCCTTGAGGAGAGTGGCAGATGGACACATACATCCTGAGCCTCCAAGTTCTACGGTGCCTGCGACAAGTAGGCTTACGTTATCCGGCCCCTCGACTGCATACAGACCACTAAGGTCATCAACACGCGGATTCAGTTTGAAGACTTCCTTGTAAGAGCCTGCACCTGAGATCTCCATTCGTTCTTTCAATAAGGCCTCATTCTGTGTTAAAGGGACAATTTTCTCAGCCTGTTCAGCTGGAATGCCTAACGCAGACCATAGGGTATAGCTTGGATCTGCATCTACAGCAAGAATGCTCAAACCATCTTGTCCCAAGAGTCGAGCGATAGTACCAGCAACTGTGGTCTTTCCAACCCCTCCCTTTCCTGCTACAGCTATCTTCATTGTCTAGTTCAGCCCCTTAGTCACAATTTCATGTAGTCTTGATATCACGTCTAATTCGGTTACAGGTTGCTTTGGATGAGCACTCCACTGTTTGTACGGGACCTCAACAAAATCGAGCCGATGCATTTTACCAGATCCCAATAGCATACTGTCTGCAACGTGAATAGAAACTCTTGCTTTGGCATCGGTGATGCCGCCAGCTGGACCAACGTAAATTAGTGGAATGCTAGCGAATGCCTTAGCTGCAGGTCCAGGCAGCTCTACAAGTGAATCATCGCCAACTATGAGTGCAGCCTCGAACTCTCCGGCTACAAGCTTACGAAGTGTATCTCCAATTCCTGCATCAACTGCTTTCTTAGTAACGCCCATAATGTTGGGTTCTGTTGCCATGGGCAAAGCGAATGCCTGCTTCCCAGCTCCCCTAACAGACTCAATTAGTGTTTGGAGCCCAGAAAGATTCGCCTCTGTATTTCCTGAGTTAATCAATCCGCTGCCATAGAATATCACTGTGCAGTCGGATTTCTGTACATTGCGAACAAGCCCGAGTAGCTCCTGAGCAGAAATACCAGCTACATCTCCAGTAATGGGATTCTTTCCTGAAATATCAGATGACAATGCATCAAGCAACTCTGCGTCTGCTCCAGGAGGGAT
>JASFEL010000238.1:0-3214 GCA_050124855.1 Candidatus Thorarchaeota archaeon
GCATACACACAAGCGTACAACAGTAGTGGGAACATGGTTCAGGCATTTGGAGTGATTACAGCTAGTGGACAGGTTCTCTGGCAAAGTAATAATTGGGATCTTCAGGCTGACGCAGCTCAACTTGGAGCGGCAGTCAGTTCTGGCGCTACCTCAGTTATGCAGAATCAGATCAAATACTCTACAATAAGGACCACACCTGAGAGTCTAGTTGCTCGAAACATTGGGGGTAATGGGACTCTTATTCTGGCTAAGATTGAAGGTGACAAATTTGTGGTTGCCTGGGCTGCCGCAGAAGCCGCTCCAGACGGCATTTATGTTGATGTAGACCGCGCAGCAAAGTCACTCAAAGGTAAAATCTAGCCAGAAATCATAGATGGACTGAGGGTTATCCCTCCAGTCCCTCTAACGACTACTTCTTAACGACTCATGATGATATTCTGGTGATTGTAAAATGGATATGACGATTGACAACGAATGGAAACTGCTTTACTCTCACAATCCCAAAATACAGGCTTTCGCCATCTTGAAGAATGGCGAGATCATCTGGCAGACAAGCAACTGGGATTGTGTCCCGGCTGCAGCAGCCCTCACAGATGCTCCACCCTCTGCAAGAGAGAGTGTGGAGATTGGTGGAGTCAATTACAGGAGAATCACATCAAGCCAGGAATCATACATCGCAACTGCAGACAAAGACCAGGGCCACTTGCTGATGGCACGCATTGAGGTTGGTATTTGGGCAATAGCATGGGCCACACATGATTCGATTCCTGAGCTGACCCTAATTGACCTTTCGAAGGCAGCTGTTCAGTTCATGCGCAGACTCTGACATTTCGTAAAGGATAAGAGGAATCTGCCATTTGTTTTCTAGTTCCTTTAGAGGTGCTCTTCAATGATCACGGCATTCATCATGGTAAAGGTCGAAATCATGGCCCTGGATGAGACTAAGGAAGCTTACATCATCTTTGGGGCCTTTGACATTATCGTGAAAGCAGCATTCAAGACCAATGACGACATGAGTGTATATGTTGTTGAGAAACTAAGAGAAATTAATGGAGTCGGCGAGACCCAGACCAATGTCTGTGCCACTTGTGATTAGGGATACCTCTACAGGCTTTTCGGGAGTATAATCTCGCGAATTCTCTTCTGAATCTTGAACCAATCGTCATTGCCTATTGCATAGAGCCTAACAAGGTCTTCATACAGGCTCAGCACCTTCTTGTCAGCAACATCTCCCTTAATCAGCTGACCTATTTTGGAACGTCCTTGATGCTCCACTCTCATAGATTCCAACATGAGGTCCGCGAGCTCTTTCTTATCATTATCTGATAGGTTGATGTCAAACACCTTAGTGTACATTTCTACGTAGTGTCCTGTCTTCTTCATCATCATCTTCTTGTCGAGGACAAAATCCCCCACAGTTAGAACGAAACCTTTGGCAGTTCTACGGTAATAGTCAGTAGTCCTTTTTCCAGTGGTCACAGTTCCAAATTTGACGACATAACCGCCTTCAATCAATTTAGGAAGGTGGTGATATACCTGATTCTTCGTGATGTTGTCAATGTCATCATAAGTTTCAGACATTTTGACAATCTCAACCACTGACATGGCATGCCTTTTAACATCCCTCTGCCGAATTATGCGCTCACCAGTCTCACTATCAACATCCCGCGTGGTACAAGTGTCATCAACTCCTCGCCGCAGGACTTGGATTATCATATACCTGACCTGTTCATCAAGTATCTCTGCCCTCACAGGATCATTCACAAAAACAATCTCATTAATTGGTTCTGGAAACTTTCCAGTTTCCTCAGGGGCTTCAATCCCCGTCAAAGCATCAGTAATCTCATCAGTTGTCAATGTATCACCCGAGTTCGTTTTGTACTTGTGTAAATCCCAATTTTAAATGGAATCGGCGCTATAATAAAGTTTTGTATCTTATACCATATTGCGCTAATCAGTATACCACACACATATTTTAAGCAGATTTGGTATAAAACACAAACGACAAAAAACGAATGGTTTGGTGGCCAAACCTTTATATAGAAATAGTGCGGTAATATGCATGGTGTTAAACCAATGACTCATGATACAATGGAGAAAGAGTGCTCTGGTCACGGACCTGACACACATGAGTCGCTTTACTACGACTACTGTGCCTGGAGGTAACAAAGGTTGGATGTGGCTAAGATCACTAAGAATCAATCTGTGAAGATGAACAAGATGATGGTACAGGTCAAGTCGACCCAAGCTATCGGATTTGCCTACACATATAGGAGGTAATCAAAAAATGGCTCTGGCAAAGAAAATCACCAAGAAGAAGCAGCTTCGAAAGAAGATCTCTACAAGGGCAATCGCCTACGCATATCTGTACAGGTAGATGACCATGGCTCATAAGAGTGAGACCAAGCGAATCCGCCCAAGGAAGTACAGTTCACACGACGACAACGCCAAGAGTCGTCGACTTACACGTGAGGAAGTGCTCATGTGGGAAGCCACGTGAGCGCTTGATTCACTTTGTCGGTTTTGTACCGACCCTCGTTTTCCAAGATGTCATTTTCTGAAGACAATCTGATAGAATGTTCCATTCAGAACATAATCGATTTCGACATTCTTAGCTTTGTCTGGTATATGCTCGAGAGGGGGCCTCGCCGCGAAGAGGGAGTTTGTTTCAATAATGGCTTTCCCCTTCTTGGTCTTCCTCATCTCTGGTGACAGTCCCTCATCGTTCACGATGACAGCGCCTCCTGGTGCTGCTACTCTCAACATCTCATTGAATGCCTTGGGTATGTCTGAGAATGTATTGATTCCCCCGCTATGATTGACGATATCGAATGTTTTGTCTTTGTAGGGGATGTTAAAGACACTTCCCTGGACAAGACTGACTTCGAGCCCAAGTGCATTCATCTTTCTCTTGGAAACATTAAGCATTCCATATGACAGATCCAGTCCATGAAAGTTGAAGCGGCCCATATGTTTACCATCGAATGCATTATTCAGAGCCACGAAATTAGCCGCGGTCCCCACACTCACATCCAACATCTTGACTGGCCCTTCCATAGGTATGAAGTGGGCGAGCTTCTCCCTTTCCTTCATTAACTCAACGCCTAGCCAATCATCGTACTGTTTCACGAGTTGATCATAGTTCTCTGCCATCTCGTCATATTCTGCAATCCATTTTGCATCTTCCTCAGTCAAGGCTGGAAAAACAAGCGAT
>JASFEL010000239.1:0-3213 GCA_050124855.1 Candidatus Thorarchaeota archaeon
TAACTTCAATTACTTATAACATGATTACACTGTAACCCGGAGGATTTATGCTTAGATTTTTAGATGATTACTGCGCATGGCAGGCAGAGCAGGAGATGCTGGCAATGGGTGCGCAACAAGTTGAGGAGCTGTTGACTCCGGCTGAAATAAGCATGGAGTTATCAGACATGGACTCGGAGGATGCTGTTAATTATTCAGAATACGTCCATTATCAGGGGTATTGCGAGTCTGAGGAGTAGCTAGGGGCTATGGTTTCCCCGTTAGCTAGGCAGATCATGAGTGACAGCCTACACAGTGGGAGCCATAGCCGGTAGCAATTCCGCTACTATTAACAATATGAGGTAATACCATGAGTGAAGACATTACACTCCGCTATCCTGCCGTAGCAACCGCTGATGATGTTGACAAACTGATCGGTGGTGCTATTGATGCAGCCAAGACAATGAAACGCAAAGTGCAGTACGCTGCTGTTGGCATCATGATCATGGCCGCATGGGAAGGACGCGACGAAGAAACGGGCACTGAATTTGCCGAGCTTGCCATTGAAAAGGCGAACTATCTGGTTGAACAGGTGGGCGCCGGCGTCAAGGGTGAAGGGCTGGTCAAGTTCTTTGTCTACAGATGTGGCTTCAAGATTAACGAAGCTGCGAAAAAGGATGGCTTCTATGATGTGGCAAATCCGGAATGGATTGCTAACAATCTTGAGGCTGCGAAAGCAACACAGTGGTGGGACTATGCTCCAGCTACTCCATTCAAGGGCTTTGAGTTCGAGAAGGAGTTATCAAAGCTGCTGGAACGTGCCGATAATATGGCGAAAGCTGCGGAGACAGATCCGGAGAAAGCCAAGCTGATCAGCATCGACCGGGATATGCTGGAAGTCATGCACTCACTGATGGCCGGGAAACCTGTACAGCATGAGCATGCACTCCAGCTTGTGACTCGACTGGTTCCGCAATCGACTGCTCCTGTTGACGCAGTTGAAACGGCTGAAGCTGCATAACGAAGCGATGGGGGTGGGGCGCAAGCCCTGCCTCCTGCATTCGCAGAATGCTATCATCATTCGCGGGGGATTCGCAAATGGATAACTTATTGATTATATTCTTAATTTCTGTCGTCGGCTTGTTCGTTGGCGGGTTTGTTGCATTCTTTCGCGCCATGAGGGAAATGCAGGAGGTTCGCAGACAACGTGAACAAGAGTTCGAGGATGAGATTAACTGGATTATTGACGATATGCACGTGAAGCGATTCGTGAACAAACTCAATCGCAAATGATAATCAGTATCAAGCGCATATTAAATAAAGAATTGGACTAACAGGTAAGAGTTGAGGAACCAACCGCTTCAAGGGTGGCTACCTTGTATGTTGGTGAATGCTTTTAGCTGGGGGAGAGACCACTGAGGCCAAACGAGGCGATGAGACAACCATATGACACTCATCCGGTGCCCGTGGGTTCTTTAATTATAGCCGCCGAGGAAGGTGGTTTCTCCCTGTCTACCGAACAGGAGGTGTGCTGTGACGCAACGTACAGACATTGATAACTTGCTATTTGATCTGATGCTCCAACACTATCGGCAGAATGGTGTTGTCCAAGGAGAATTGTGTGATCTCTTTGACGCTCGATCAACTAAGCATGTGATGTGGACGCGAAATGATGGCTGTATCGTATCGCTCCAGCACACCTCTCCCGAAGGTTCAATCATGAATGTTTTTAACCCACAACCATAGGAGGATGCCATGTCATCTAATGGGAAACCGACTGTTCATTTCGATATGAACGCACCGTACTCCATCACAACCGGTGGTAGAGCATTTATAATGCCGCTTGATCATCCTTCTGATGATGTGAGTAATGAATCTGTAGTGACTACAAGTATTGTTGAGCGTATCCACTGCGAGCCGGGACAGGTGTTTTTTGAAACTGCCAACACCTATTACAGGGGAGTACACGTTGCTCGTTTCAAGGAGGAGGATGAATAATGCACGGAACCAGAGACGAGATAATCGGAATATTGCGGGAGAACTATCCGCCAGATGAGATTATTACATTCAGTCCTTGGTCAAAGGCGGATGTAGAGTATTGTGTAGAGTCTCGGGGTATTGATGCCATAGTAACAGATGAGTTTGCTGCTGAGGTATTGCGGGTCTTTCATGATAACGAAGATGCTGATATCGGACTGAATTGGGATGCACTGGACGAGTCAATCATCACTGTATTGGAGAGGGATCATGTAGCAGAACGGTTCGCAAGACCCAATCCACCTGAACCCGAAGGGGATCCAGATGATCATGTTTTCATGCAAGATGATTGTCCAATTGCCCCGGTAGATATGTTGAATGATGAGGAGGATGAGATAACGTGAATTACTTAAAACAGATCGGAGAGATACTGGTTATTCTGCTGGAACTCCTCGGAGATCTTCTAATCTTGGCTTACCTCGAACTGAATTTGCTGTTCTGGGGAGCTGTAATCAAACTAACTGACTGGTGGGAATCATGAGAGAAACACTTCTTGTAGGAGAAATACGTAACCTTCGTCGTCGAGCATTGCTTGACATGATTGACATTGCAATGAAGGCACATGCTCAACGTACTATTGAGGATGGTGCAAAGTTCTTATTCCAAGCCATTGATTTTGCTAAAGAATTCGATGAACGAAGCAGGGGTAAGGGCAAGGCAAAATCATTCATTAAGAGTGTTGCGAATGCACGTAACAACACAACCTACTTCCCACCGGAGAAACGCAATGGCTCAAAAGAATGTCAACGAAGACTCGCGCAGCTCTCTCGATGAGTTCATAATAATTATCGCATTTGTTGTAGTGATATTGTTGTTATCGAGTCCGATGTTCTTTACCGCAATCACTCTGCTTATCGGAGGTGACTATGGCTAATCGAGTAGATGAAGTATGCCCGAACTGTAAAGGATCAGGTAAAGTAATGATTGAGGATAAACGAGGGAAGAGAAACATCATCGACTGTCCGATATGTAAAGGCTCTGGAATATTCTCTTATGTGGAGTTGACGCAAGCTGATTATGATTTTGAAGAATTCATTGCTAGGAAGCTTCCTGATTGAAAAAGGAATAAACATATAATCAGAAGCAATGCTGGGAAGCTTCCTAAGGTATATACTTAATATAAGGTTCGGAAATCGAAATATATAACATCGTTTCCGATGAACGGTATATCAATCCCGATAAACGGTAGCAAATGCT
>JASFEL010000240.1:0-3206 GCA_050124855.1 Candidatus Thorarchaeota archaeon
ATCGTAAGCATTCCCGCTCAATATAGTTCAGAAGCAAACACAACAAAGCAGTATCATCAAGTTTCTGTATCAACTCCTATATCCAAGATATGATAAGCGCATTTTCTAGGCACTTGGATTCGAGGTCGAGATGGCAGAGAGTGCAGATGAGTCACGATTAGATGGCCCACGAATAGCAAGAGAGAAGCGCACAATTGAGAAGATAATCCGATTTCATTGCGAACGAAAGCATAAGACAATATCAGGGAGCCTCTGCGAGGATTGTGCGGACCTACTGAACTACTCAATACAAAGACTCAACCACTGTCAGTTCGGTGAGGAGAAGCCAACCTGCAGGAAATGCACCGTTCATTGTTATAGCCCCTCGATGAGAGAGAAGATACGCCAAGTAATGCGATTCTCAGGTCCGCGACTAGCAATCAGGATGCCTTTAGATTGGATACGGCATGCGTTTGATGAGAAAGAATAGTTGCGATGTACAATGAAATTACCAACTCTTACCGTTCATTTTCAAGCGAGTTGGGTCACCAAAACCGTAAAAAGTAGGTCTCCACGTCGAGGGTTTGTTTGAAGGAGGCTGACTCATGCCTAGTAAGGTATGGAAATACATCACTGAGAAGATAGGGAGTGAAGGAGCTTGTCATTTCTCGCTACTTGACCCTGATCCGCTAGCCATGAATAATGAAACTGTTGTAGAGCTGGCACAGATAGCTGAAACCGCTGGCTCAGATGCTATTATGATCGGTGGTAGCACCATCTTTGGAGATATTGATGACTCAGTAAAGGCTATCACAGAAGCAGTAGAAATCCCAACAATTCTATTTCCCGGGAACATAACCGGTGTTAGCGAATACGCTGATGCCATGTTTTTCATGAGCCTCCTCAACAGTACGAATCAATACTACCTCATTGGCGCCCAGGCACTCGCAGCTCCAAGAGTGAAATTCTCTAATATCGAACCAATCGCAATGGCATACTTGCTTATTGAGCCTGGGAAGACTGCAGCATGGGTGGGTGAGGCCAAATGTTTTCCCCGGGATAAGCCAAAACTGGTTCTAATGTATGCTCTCGCAGCTGAGTTACTTGGGTTCAAACTAGTCTATCTAGAGGCGGGAAGTGGTGCTGAGGGCGGTGGGGTGCCAACTCAGATAATATCTGCCGTCTCACAGTATTGTGACATTCCTATTATCACAGGCGGAGGCTTCAATGACGCTGATTCTGTCGTTAATGCTGTCGAAGCCGGAGCGTCCATTGTGGTTCAAGGAACATATCTTGAGAAACACGCTCAGAAAGACAAAGGCGCAGGTCTGAAGAAGATAGTGAAGGCGCTGAAGGACGCAGGTACCAAGAAGCTTTAGTATAGAGATTCGCCCTAAGTTTAAATAGTCCGAATGGCTTTTTGACGAAGAGTCCCCCAAGGGAGGTCCAGCACCGTGTCCTCAAAGACTGAAATGCTCACTGAACTTCTCGAAGACCTAAGTCGCGCCTCCCAAGGTAATGTCCAAGCTAGCGTTATTATTTCCCGCTCGCAAGGTCTTCCAATCTGCTCTCATTTTCCCTCTACTGAAGATACAGGATTGGTGCCCGAAGAGGATGTCATTGCAGGCAGAGCCATCCAGATCGAGTCTCAGACCATCAAGGTCTTCAAGCAGCTTAAGAGAGGTCCTTTTGTGAGGATGCTGATAGAGGGTGAGTCTGGGTACGTCATCGTCTGCGACGCAGGAGAAGATGCCATTCTTGCAGTCCTGACAACCAAGGGTGCAAATGTTGGCTATATGTTCTTCATGATGGCACGACATTCTAAACGCATTGCGAGTATCCTTGGTGGATAGTTCTTCATTCCGTCACTCTTTTATTCATCAGCATGGGCATCTGAAAGTACATCATCTAGGTGAGTATTTTGCCTGAAGAAAAATCAGACCAGACCAATGAATCAGAAGAACCAGAGGATGAATGGGCCAAGTGGCGAGAAGCAGGAGTGGTGGCTCGCGAGGCTCTTGATATTGCTAGACCAATGGTAAAGCCTGGAACAAAGGTCCTCGAGATTGTAGAAGCAGTTGAGAACCACATTAGAGAGAAGGCCACAGGTAGCTCGTTTCCGTGTAACGTTGCAATCAATAACATCGCTGCGCACTATACCTCTCCCTTGGATGATGAAACCGTTATCGCTGAAGGTGACCTAGTAACTGTGGACTGTGGAGCTCATGTTGATGGATGCATATCCGATAGTGCATTCACTATTGCCCTCAATCCAGAACACCAGAGTATTGTAAAGGCTTCTGAAGCAGCCACGAAAGTTGCTATCCGAATGATGCGACCAGGTGCCAAACTGAACACAATTGGAGCACTGATTGAGGACACAATCAAGAGCGCTGGCTTTGAACCTGTCAGACAACTCTCAGGTCATCAGCTGAATGAGTACGAACTGCATGGTGAGAAACAAGTGCCATGTGTGTCTGGGAAGTCAGAAGTTTTGGTGGAGGAAGGTGAGGTCTATGCTATCGAAACCTTTGCCAGCACAGGTTCGGGGAATGTAACTGATTTACCTGATCCCTTGATCTTCCAAATGCTCCCAATCAGAGTCCCTGTCAGATTCAAGGGGACGAGGAGGTTCCTTGGCATTGCTAGAAAGGAGTTCAAGGAATTCCCGTTCGCCAAGAGGTGGATGGCAGAGAAGCTTCGAAAGGCGGACTTGGAGCTTGGCATCAGAGAACTTCAGAAGAACGGAGCCTTGATTGCTCATCACATTCTGACAGAAGAAGAGGGCGAACTTGTATCTCAGGCTGAGCACACTGTGATTGTAACCGAAGATGGTGTAGAGCAGACGACCTAGAAGCGTTCACGGTGGGTTTCCATCACCAGAAGCGATTGGCACAGTGTATGACAAATTTACATACAATTAAAAGTCCTTTTTTCCTTCTGGATAAAAGGTGGTCCCGGGAGACTGTCTTCTACTGCAGTGATTCTGCTATGAATTCTGGCAGGCTCTTATCCATCCTGATTGAGACGGAGGATCAGCTTTGGATCGTGCACGTGGTGATGCCCAAGAGAGGGCTAGTCATAGTAGAGGTGAACCTGAGACCCAGACTTGCCCCGAGTGTGGCTCAACCGGGGTTGTTGAGGATATCACTCGTGGCGAACGTGTCTGTGGAGGGTGCGGGCTAGTTCTATCTGATCATCGAATTGATACTGGGGCTGAGTGGAGG
>JASFEL010000241.1:0-3196 GCA_050124855.1 Candidatus Thorarchaeota archaeon
TAGGTTCTACGAGATATGGGATGGCGCCATTGAGATTGACGGCATTGATGTTCGAGAGGTGACCCAAAAGTCACTCAGAGCAAGGATCGGTCTCGTGCTTCAGGATCCCTTCCTATTCATGGGCACCGTGAAGGACAACATCAGATATGGGAGTCCAAATGCATCAGATGAGGAAATAATTGAAGCCACTGCGGCTATTGGAGCGAAGAGGTTGATTGAGAATCTCGAAGATAGCTTTGAAACAGAGGTTGGTGAGAGAGGAAGCAGACTCTCAGAGGGAGAGCGTCAGTTGGTGAGTTTTACTCGGGCGCTGTTAGCCAATCCTAAGGTGCTAGTGCTGGACGAGGCCACAAGCTCTATTGATGTCTATACTGAGCATGCTATTCAGAAGGGTATGAAGACACTTCTTCATGGAAGGACATCAATTGTCATAGCTCATCGCCTTTCAACAATTGTCAATGCTGACAGGATTGTAGTCATTGAAAAAGGCAAAATCGTGGAAACAGGCACTCATAATGAACTAATGGCGAAAAAGGGTCAGTACTACTCTCTCTATGAGCTACAACTGCGTCCTCGAGCAATGAAATATTCAGCTGAGGTCAAGGTCTGAAGCAAGAAGAAATAGGGGATGGCGGCCCCCGCAAAGATGGGCGGGGACCTTTCAATTGTTCCACAACGGAGATAGTGTTAATCATCCCAATCGAAGTCGTCTACGTTGTCCCAAGCATGAGGAATTGATCGGACTGCCTTCATCGACTTAATGGGCTTGATGCTAGCAAGACCACTCATAGCGCTGCTGACTGCATCTGCGATTGTTTCGCCCAGGTTCTCAATCCCCTCGAGCCCACTGATTCCGTCCTTAGTCACAGATAGTGTCTTGCCATGCTTTCCTTCTATTCTCACACCAGACTTGTCTACAGAAACCATTTCTTGATCACCTACTACAAACACATTCTTGCCATAGGAGAAGACTAGGTCCTTCTTCCCTTCCTTTGCCACAAGTACAATCGAATTCTCATTCTCCCCAGTACCAATTATGACGCTGGAGTCTTGGTTCTCAATGTTGACCTTGTTCTCACCGTTCACCTTGGCTTTGATGAATGAGTCTACTTCGCCTAGGAATCCTTCAGAACCACTGTATCCGAAACTCTCCAGCTCAGAGTCTGTGGCTTCTCTTGATAGTTTCTCTATCTGGGTTTCACCGAGATAGAGCTGAATCCCTTCAAGCCGAGTCACAATCGACCTACCCACAGCACCTGCATCTGTTTCAGAGATGGCATCGACTGCAAGCCGTCCAAGACCTGCAAAGGTCACACCAACTCTGTCACCATTATTAACAACGTGAGCCCAAACACAGCCCTCTTGTAGATTCACCAATGCCTTCTCTGTCGAGATCAGCTCGTGTGAACCGATTGTAATCATAACTGGGCCAGATGTCTTCAGATTCTTCATTACAATCAATCCTCCTCTTCTAGCTCCTCGGTCTCCTCGTCTATTTGATCCTGAATATCATCCATCTTGTCCTGAATATTGTCAATCTCATCCTGGTACTCATCCATCTTGTCGTGGTACTTGTCAATCTCATCCTGAACATGATCATGAAGCTCTTCTACAACCTCGTCGGTCTCGTCGCCAATCTCATCACTCAATCTGACTGTAAACTCGTCATTGTCCTTGTCAACTACAACTCTAAGTGGGCCTTCACCATTGCCATTTACAGTCCTTTCTTGCTGACGTTCTACTTTGCTTGTCAACCATTGTGCAAGACGATAGGCTAGTCGCCCCTCAACAGTTACATAGTAGGTACCACGAACTTCCCCCTTGATCACATAGCCCGCGTCCAATAATGGAGTGAGATGATGAGTGAGAGAGCTTCCGGTCTTACCGGTGTGGGTTTCAAGATCGTTGAATGTACGTCCTCCCTCCTTCAAGAAGTCCAATATTCTGAGGCGCTCCTCGCTCCCCAAAGGACTGACTATCTTCGCAACACGCTCAGGAGGTATCATCTCAATATCTCGGTCGCGAACCTTCTTCCGTTTCTTCTCCTTTCGAGTACGCAGGGCAGGACCAGAGAAAGCTCTTCCCAACTCCTCTAGTCCACTCACCGAATCGCGGATGGAGTCTTCAAGACCCTCCATCATAGACTCCAGGCTATCTGTGAGACCTCGAAGGTCTACAATCGATGCACGACGCGGGGCTCTCGGAGCCCTCGGAGCTTTAGGGGCTTTCGGAGGCTTGTGCGGCCTCGGTAGCTCAATCTTCTCTCGTTTCAGAGCTTCGAAACGCTCTCGTTTTGCCTCCTGGAGCTCCCGCTTCATTTCTTCTTTCATTTTGCGAATCTCTTCAAGTTCGCGTTTCATTTCATCAATATCTTCAGCCATTGTCTGTACGCCAACTGTACATTATTACATTTTAATATAAATCTTCGGTTCCACTACATTTTATACATGGTATATGGTCTCGTCAGAAGGAAGATAATCAAAAAGAAGAAACCTGGTGGGGCAACTTGCGCTGCCCCCCAGATCTAAGCTACCACTTCAAAGTCTACATATCGTAGGCCTTGAGAGTCTTTCGCTTGTTGTCTTTGCAGCGTTTGGCTGCGGCGGTGAGCATCTCACCGATTGCATTGTTGATGGCATCATAGGCATCGCTGCCAACCATCATGTTCTTGTCTTTTGCAAAGGCCTTGACGGCGCTCTTTACAAAGAAAGTTGGGTATTTCTTCTTAGCCATTTTTCTCCAACACCCCTAAGGCGAGTGTGTGCGTAAAATGAGCCCGAGTTGCATTTAAGGCTATCCTAGGCAACCCTCTCGAAACACGCTTTAGCGCGCGTTTTCAAGAGTTTGGGCACGTTTTTGGTACTCTTAACTATAATAAATCTACCTATAAGTGACGAAAAGAGCGCTCCGGGGGCGATTTTGCGCATATTCGAGCATAAGTCAGAAAACTGTGAGAATCAAACAACCATGATAGGGACGACTGTATAGCATTCTAGAAACTGCCCTAAATAGAATCCAGATATTGTTGATGAGTCCCACATTGTCTATCGTTCAGCTTGAATTCGTTTGATCTCCTCAATTATTGCAGGGACTATCTCAAAGATATCGCCGACAATCCCAAAGTCAGCAATCTCAAAGATTGGAGCTTCAGGATCCTTGTTGATTGCGACAATCACCTCTGAAGAACCCATACCCG
>JASFEL010000242.1:0-3193 GCA_050124855.1 Candidatus Thorarchaeota archaeon
CGACATACCGACTTCAGATATGCAGAGTGGAGTCTTGATTGTTGATGCATTGAGTGCCGGTGTTGGGCGTCGAACCAGCTCGAGAGACTCCATTGGTTGCGGCCCCCGTGCAGTAGCAGGTGTATTGGAACGTAATGAAGTACATTGCCGTATTGCTAGAGTAGAGAATCTTCTATCAAATCCTGGACAGATGAAGAGTTTCCAACACATTGCTATTAGTGCAATGACTATGGATTTGCCCGTAGTGAAAACAATAGCAAGGAAATGGAAGAAGATCAATTCTAGCGGCAAGTTGTTGATCGGTGGACCTGTAACCTCTGAACCTGCAGCAGTTCTAAAAGATCTGAAGCCTGATGCAATGGTTCTTGGTGAGGGAGAAGCTACGTTGGACGAACTCATCACTTCTGGATTTCTGGAGAATCAAATCGATTACTCATCCATTAGGGGCATTGCATACCTCGAAAAGAAATCCCCTCGAATGACGCCGTCAAGGAGTTTTCTTACACCAGAAGAGATGTCATTGATATTCGTTCCATCAGTCACAAGGATTGTAGATTATCATGCATATCAGGCTGCTCGCGTCTATGTAGAAACTGTTAGAGGTTGCTCGAACTTCAGACGCACAACGATTGCCCTTCCCAGTGGTCAGGAATGCACCGAGTGTGGCAATTGTGACTCTGCTGATTTGGAGGCAAGAATGGATTGTCCGGAGGACATACCTCCCGGCTGTGGGTTCTGTAGTGTGCCTGGTACATGGGGGCCACCAAGAAGCCGGTCAGAAGACTCAATTGTTAACGAGGTATCAGAGCTAGTAGAGCAAGGTGTCCATCGAATTGTCTTGGAGGCTCCTGATTTCCTGGACTACCATCGTTGTCAAGATAGACTCACAGACCCCTGTGACCCACCAGCTAATACTGAAGCAATCCATCAATTACTGCTTAGACTCACAGCACTACCAGAAGTTGCTGCAGGCAATGTCCATCTATCTATCGAGAACATGAAAGCCTGTCTATTTACAGAAAAGGTCGCGGCTATTCTTTCAGAATCCATGCAGGGGGTTTCTCCCAATATTGGGCTTGAAACCGGTTCTGATGAACATCTGAGAAGCATTGGCAAATGTGGAACCTCGAGTGATGTTCTGCAAGCGGTGAGAATTGCTAAAGCACATGATATGGCACCTTTTGTCTATCTAATCTATGGGCTACCAGGAGAAACCCCTGATACAGTGAATGAATCTATACGCCTGATGAGAGAAGTGGCTCAGGCTGGCGCTGAGCGGATCATCTTGTATGGCTTTAGAGCACTCCCCGGATCAGCATTTGCAGATTTCCCCCAACCACACCCAAAGGATCCCATAAGTGCCCCACTTCGGAAGGAAGCAGTCCGAATCAATCGTGCACGCAAGGACAAGTACCTCAATACTATTGTCCGCGGAGTAGTGGCTGAACCATCAATGACCCATCATGGATATTCCATGGTCTATCCAATGAGTGAAGGCCCCCTCATGACAGTGAGAGGAGGATTCTCTTCTGGAACAGTTCTCAATGTCAAAGTGACAAAGGTTCTGAGTAGCGGACTGGTTGAGGGTCAAGTCATTGAAGAGCTCTAAAATCTGCCAGTTCCAACCCAGTCATAAGAAAACCTTCATATGCAGAGAATACTGGCTTGTTGCTGCAAGGACCTACCATTCGGAGGTTCTTTGAGGCGATATCTAATGGTCTACATTTGTCATAGCTGTCACAAAGAGGTTACGCCGGAAGGTCTGAAGACTCTTCCAGGTGTAAAGTGCCCCTACTGCGGAGGCCGAATTCTCTACAAGATCCGTCCGCCTGTTGTTAAGAGAGTAAAGGGCGTTTAATTCTTACCGCCTGAGTCCCATTCAGGGCCGGTACATCAGGAAGATTGCTGCAGCTGCTGATGCCAAGAATAGGAATATGAAGATAGCAGCGCCAATTTTGATTCTTAGCGACCGTCGCATTATTGTTCTTCCCCAATCAGTATTTTCCCTAGTTCGGTGAGTCCGTCTATACCTCGAATCTCACTATCGAAGAGTGGCACTTCTGTAATATCGAGGTCTTTGTACAGGTCTCTGATATCAACCATATTAGATTGTTGCATATCTCTTCTTTTACTACAGAATACGCAGTCGGGATTAGGAGGTACAAGTTGATTGACAATGATGTTTGATGCAGGGATGTTCCAGGTGTGAAGGCTCCCAAGAAGTCTCTGAGTTTCAAATACTGCCATAGCTTCTGGTATCATCACAATCGCAAATTGGGTCATCTCCGGATCAGAGAGCTGAATCCTTGCCGCTAGAATCTTATCCTTTGTCCGCTGCAACATCTCCCATGAGGACTCATCCTGAGCGCCGCCTCCAAGCATTGTCCTCAGGCCTGACATCATCGAACTCAATCTCTGTCTAAGGGTGAGCATCTTTCCAAGCCAACTATCCAAAAGATCTGGCAATTCCAAAAGCTTCAGTGTGTGTCCTGTAGGTGCAGTGTCGAAGATCACTCTGTCGTATGAAGTGTCTTCCAAGAACTCTAGCATCTTCCCAAATGCCATTGCTTCATCTGAACCAGGGGGCGACATAGCACCGAGGTCTCCAACTAGCTGTGATGCCATTTCCAACTCAGGTCCTGCACCGCCATCCCCTATTGATGTCTGAAACTCCTGCATGCCTTTCTCTGTGTCAATTTCCATGCCCCACAGGTTCTTGATGCCCTTTATCTCGATGATTTCTCCGCCTGAAAGGTCCTGATCGAAGCTATCGCTCAGACTGTGCGCTGGGTCTGTTGACATAACTAGAGTTCTAAAACCATGTCTTGCAGACAGAACCGCCATTGCACCTGCGCAGCTAGTCTTGCCGACACCACCTTTTCCACCAGATAGGATGAACTTGATACTGTCGTTGTAGACGATGTCCTTGATTGTCATTCCGTGACCTCTAGCGGCACTGGCTCCTGCAACTCTATTAATGCTTCCGTGCGTTCTAGAACATCACGCATAAGTATAAGCGTCTAATGGATATTCACGTAGGACAAGGAGTCTTATTACATCCGAATCTCAAACCAGTGCAAACCCAGAGGATATCTCAATGTCTTTCCCACAAGTAAGGACGTCAGCACTCGAATTCCCTTCCACTATTATCAAATTGATGGGAATCTCTCTCCCTGAGGGAATGCCATCTCCT
>JASFEL010000243.1:0-3192 GCA_050124855.1 Candidatus Thorarchaeota archaeon
GGAAGGAGTCATGCTGGAGGCTTGGTTGAAGGCATTGATTGCATCCTCAAGGCGACCGGCCTGCATCGCCTCTCTTCCGAGTTCAAACCAATCTGTGGCATCCATGGGAGTGACCAGCTCTTTGGAATTATGCTGGCGCTGATAAGATTAGTGCACTCTTCCTCCCTTCGTCAGTTAGATATTGATGTAAACTGGCTTGTAAAACAAGATGATGATTCGTGAGGCAACTTGGGATGATGCGGAGTGGATACTACATCACAGGCTAGGTATGTTCAGAGCTATGGGTGAACCTAAGGAATTCATCGAAGAGACCTCGGTTCTAACGAAGACGTATCTTGAGGGTGACTGGACACGCGACTATCGCTACTTCTTGGTTGAGGATAAAAAGGAGGTAATTGGCGGCTGTGGGTTAAGCACATTCAGATTACCTCCCATGGCTCACCAAAAGACTGGAATCTATACCTATCTCTCCAACATGTTTGTCGAGCCAGAATATCAGGGCAAGGGTATTGGTCGAGAGTTGCTTAAGCATGTGATTGAAGTTTGTGAGAATGAAAATATCGGCTTAATCATCCTGCATGCTTCAGTTCATGGATCACAGCTTTTCAAATCTGAGGGATTCAGCAGCCCTGAGCATCTTATGCATTTGATTACGTTGAAAAATCGTAGGGGGACGGACACCAAAGGATATTGATTATAAACAAGTCAACGCAAAGCAACGTATGCCAGAATTACAGATTGAAGACATTGTTGTTGGAACAGGAGCCTCTCCAACCAAGGGGCAGACAGTAGTGGTCCATTACACCGGGTGGTTGACTGATGGTAAGAAATTCGATAGCTCGGTGGATAGAGGTACTCCCTTTGAATTCAAGATAGGTCTTGGTGAAGTGATTCAGGGATGGGATCAAGGAGTGCTTACAATGAAGATTGGCGGCAAAAGAAAGCTGACAATTCCTCCTGAATTAGCATATGGCTCACGAGATGTGGGCGGTGGGTTGATTCCAGCTAATTCAACTCTTGTCTTTGAAGTAGAGCTCCTTGGTCTGAAGTAGTGTCCAACACTCGGCATTGATGTGTTACATACATGAATATAGTACAAAGACATACGCAGTCCGAGTTCCTATAATGACAATGACTAAATCATCAACTGTTTGTGGTAGATGCGGATGCATCCTTTTCTATACTGGAGAGAACTGCATGTTTTGCCCCGCTGCTGATGAAATCCTCGAGGATGTAAGAGAACCTCTCGAAGTTGAAGACAGTGCGATTTGCCGAATTGACATAGAACACATGAATGGAGATACTCTAGAAGAGCCTATCACAACAATTCCCCTCATGCGGATATGCGATACAACAATAACTGGACTTCCTGACGAGGCCTCAGTACGGGATGCGCTTATTGCGATGCTCGTGAAATCATGCTATTATGAGAGCCAGAATGGCTTCATCGGCTAGGAGCCATCTGAAATCTGCCGCTTTATATACCAATTCAGCCATTTCTATCGTCATGAGAGAATCGAAAATTGGTTCCACGGTATCGGTAGAATCTGTGACTAATCATGCCCTAGATATTCTGCACAGGCTTGGGTCATCATCAAGTGTCGTAGCTAAGGCACAGGATTTAATCCGCTTGGCTCATGAAGATGGTGTTTTGGCATCATGTAGCACGGAAGGAGGTGCTGCAGGAATCATCTACATTGCAGGCATTCTAGAGAAGGAACCTGTCACCTTATCTGCAATCGGAGAAGCAGCTGGATTGCATGCTCGTACTGTACGAAAATACAAGTCAGTCCTTGCGACCAAACTGAAGAGCAAATGGAGATAGCACGTATCAGCTTTGCTGCTATGTCTTGCATCACACATCGCCTGCGTTGAACCTTACCTTAAATACTGGCTTACAAAGTGTGATTTGGATTATGGGACTTACAAGCAATCCCCGGACTATGATAGCCTTGGGAGCTATTCTTATTCTTGTCACGGTTGGTTCTGCTGTAGTGGTAATTCCGCTCTTGACACCTGCTCCTCCTGCTCCACCCGATGCAGGGGAGTCAATCACCCTCACATTGCTATATAACGCGGGAGTTATGATTGAGGCTGATGATCTGAGGATATACATTGACCCAATAGACCTCAACTCGAGTTTCGCGGATCTTGATGCTGATGCTATTCTGGTGACTCACCCTCATGGGGACCACTATCAGAGCCCCACAATTGACATGCTTCAGAAGGAAGGTACAGTGAATGTATTTCCTGCGAATATGTCTGTGGAAGTTAGCCTCCATGACGGAATAGGTGTAGTTCCTGGTGATAGTATCCAAGTTGGCACTATCAACATCACTGCGTTCTACATGTACACGTTTCCCGTGGATATCTATCCTGCTTCTCATCCAAGGGAGGCCAATTGGACTAGCTATATCATAGACATAGATGGATTCACCATCTTCCATGCTGGAGACTCGAAGAACATCGATGAGTACGCTGATTTAGCCGATCAGATTGATGTGGCACTTCTACCGCTCGGACCTGGCTGTCAGACAATGGCTAACTATGAGATTGTCCAAGTGCTTCAGACCATCAATCCCGACTGTTACATTCCTATTCACTTCGCCGCTGGTGCAGACCAGTCGTGGATTCTCAACTATGGCGATGCTGTAGCAGACACAACTGACTGCGATATCATATCTCTAGAGTATTTCGAGACTCACACATTTGAGAACATCGGGCAATGATTGCCTTAGGGAGCTAGGTACAGTAAGTGCCAGCTCCTTCGATTTTTCTTGATTCGGCAGATGGGTCTGACTTCTGGAAAGATAGCGGAAGTTCACAAGTATTTTGATCAGATGACTTTCGTGATTCAGCTTGAGGGCTCTCAGACGCGCCAATCCTTAATTCAGGGCAACATAATTATACCCCCTTTCACAATCCTGGAACGGCACCTATCTAGCAGCGCAGCTATGGGTGTTCGCCAAGCCGGGGTCCAAACGGGGTTTGAAACTTGACACACCATACCATCAATGATAGGCCTGAACACGAGCCCTCAACCCAGAATGTTCAACACATCATCGTTTCATTGATAGAGAGCGGACTCTCGATTTTTTACAAGCCATTTGGTGTGAAAGAGATTGACCCAGACCTCTTCAGTGCCGTTCTCACTGCTTATTCATTCATTGAAGAAGCGCACGGGGGTCAAGG
>JASFEL010000244.1:0-3190 GCA_050124855.1 Candidatus Thorarchaeota archaeon
TCCTGCACTCTTCACAAGGTCGACTAGCTTCCTAACATAAGCGGGTCTGATATGGTTCGTATTTCCATAGAGCCCAAAATGAGTCTTGATCATCACTTTCTCATCAGTCTCTATGAAATCAGGAAGACCCAACTCATTGAAGATATGTTCAAGTTTGTCAAGCATATTGTAATCAGGTCTAGCCTGTCGATCTGCGAAGTAGACTTTCAATTTCGTCATAGTTACCACCCAGACACTCGAATGACAATGCATGACTTAATGATTGCCATGCTCTTTCGAAACTGTTTATTACACAATCACTAGCCACCAAGGTCGGTGAATCTATTGCCAAAGGGTGACAAGCTCCTAATCGTGGAGAACCTCAGAGCATACTATCCTTCGTCTAAGGGATTGGTTAGAGCTGTTGACGATGTCTCACTCGAGATTCTGGAGGGTGAGTCAATGGGACTCCTTGGAGAGAGCGGGTGCGGAAAGAGCTCACTAGCTCTAGCGCTAATGGGTCTCTTCGAGAGAGTCGCTCGGTTCCACGCAGGAGCATCGAACGACCCAGCACTCCTGAAACAGTTCAAAGCAGGAGATAAAGTTGCAGTAGAAGACAGACCGGGAGTACAGGGCAAGGTGATATTTAGAGGAAAGGTCCTGACATCCATGACGCAGGAGGAGCTTGTTGAGATACGAGGAAAAGAAATCTCGTTAATTCCTCAGGGCCTAACCCATGCTCTCAATCCTCAGCACAGCATTGGCCATCAGACAGCGGAGCCCATCGATATTCACGAAGAAGATGCACGTCTAATTGATATGAAACGCAGAGTTCTCGAGTACCTTGGGCTCGTCCGCCTGGCGGATGCTGGTATTCGGTATGTCCTTGATCCCGGAAGCTTCTCGGGTGGAGAGAGTCAAAGAGTCCTGATTGCTATGTCACTCATTGCGGGTCCATATCTTGTGATAGCCGATGAGCCGACGTCTGCACTTGATGTGACCATCCAACGCCAGATTATGGAGGTGCTAAGGATGGTCAAAGAAGAATTCGATGTTTCCACGCTTCTGATCAGTCATGATGCAGGAGTCATTGCAGAGCTAGCTGACCGCGTCGCAGTCATGTATGCAGGAAAAATCCAAGAGTATGGCGAAGCAGTCCAGATGTTCCACCACCCAAGCCATCCATATACTATGGGACTTATGGCATCATTCCCAACAATCGCAATGATGCGCATGAAGGCAGGAGGAAAGAGACCCCGATTGAGAGGAATAAGAGGGGATCCGCCCGATTTGACAGCCCTGCCTTCTGGATGTGCTTTTCATCCAAGGTGTGACTACTGCATTGACATATGCAAAACAGAGATTCCAGAGTATCGAGAAGTAGAACCCAGACATTTTGTACGATGTCATAGGTGGGGAGAGATTAAGCAAGAATGAAGTGTGAGCGCACACCGGCGCCCACGAGTGATGTCCTCCACCAAGCCTGAGACGCAGACTTGACTCGGGTTATCAAATTGAAAACCCTGAAGGTTCACGCATCTTGTCCAGTTTCCGTCCTCCCGGCAAAGGCTCAAGACGCGACAAGCCTCTCTGAATCATATATACGTCTTCCCTCGAAAATAGCCGCCTTTTTTGGAAGGCGCCAAACCGATATCATTTCTAATAGATGAGTTGCAGCTCCATCTCAATAATCGTCCGGATGGTTTCGAAACCTGCATCGAGGAATGGCTGCTTCTCCAATAAATCACCATCCACTTCGGTACGAATCTCTTTCACACCATCCAAGTAGAGTCTGCCTGCTAGATGGGAAACAAGATTAGAGTCCGGAACCTCAATAACGGTTTCTCCGGATCTAAGCGGAGTAAGATCTATCCAACCCAATTGTCTATTGGTTTCTGACCTGTAAGCAACAGCTAGAGTGCTATCTAGATCCTTGGAGAGCAAGGTGAACCTAGGCTCCCACTGATGGGTTGTCTCATCCCTCAACTCATGCAGATCAAGAGGTCTTGAAAAGAGACCCCCGAAAAGAGCTACAAGTCTTTGGGCAGGGCCTTTGCTATCCCACTCTCTCACACGCTGAATCAATGCCTCATCGATAGACAGCTCGGATTCCATTTTAAGCTTTAGACTGACCAAGACTCTTCGAGCCTCAAATGTATACTCGCTGAGTACGTCTGGCACCTTAATAGCTGACATGGGCGTCCAAGCAACAATTCGCTCAGCCCTGATATCTCGTGCCCAGGTCATCACGTACTCAAAAATCGCCTGCAATCCCTTTGTCTTTCCAGATAGAATGCTTAGGTCAGAGAGATATGCAGAGTGAGTGTCCTCAGATCCGATATGCCGTCCAACAGCAGTAGGCACTCCACCCTCAAGGCCCAAAAGGATTCTATCAGGACCCACTGCACCTTTCTTGATTAGTTCATCTAGCTCTTGAGATGTTAGTGGTTTGAATTCAGGCAGATTCTTCTTCCCTTCATTATACACTCTAAGCCAGTCATCAATCCACTCATCAGTGAGCTGAACAATTGACTTGCGGGTCATTGGATTCTCGATGAGTTCCCAATGAGTCGCTTTTGAACCTACTGGGTTATGCAGAAATAATGCGTAGAAGATAGGGTCCTTATAACAAGGGTGGAGCGCCCCGTATTGATACGTATCAGCGTCCAGATGGTTCAATGCTGATTGATAGAGAAAGGACCACTGCACAGATGGTGCAACCTACAGCTTTGACCTCTAGCGCATGTCATTAGACTTGGGTTCTCAAGTCTGCCCAGGAGGAGGCTCGGGGCCTCCTCCACACAGCAGGTCACATCTTCCCCATGGTAAGAGCCATAATCGCTTTCTGAACATGGAGTCTGTTCTCTGCTACATCATAGACTATGGACTTAGGACTATCGCATACCTCATCTGTTACCTCAGCATTTCTATCTACAGGACCACAGTGAGTAAAGTAAGCATCATTGGTCTTAGCCATCCAATCCTTTGTGGTAATCCAGTCATCGTACTTCGCGGCAATTTCAATCTCTTTCTTCTTAGCTGCATCAACACCGTTCTTTATCATATCATCATAGAAACCAGCAGTCATCCAGTTTCGTGAATACACGAAGTCGGCTCTATCGTAGCCTTCCTCAAGGTCGTGTGCAATCTCGAATCTGCCCCCAGCTGCATCAGCGTTTTCTTCACACCACTTCATGACTTCGGGGTCAAG
>JASFEL010000245.1:0-3176 GCA_050124855.1 Candidatus Thorarchaeota archaeon
GGTAAACCCTCCTAGCCTTCTATGTCCATATGACCACCCCCTCTCTTTTTCCTCTCGCTCCCCACATTATTGGAGGCTCTCCCAATTTTATATGGGGGTTCCTACGATCTCTCGTGTAGAAGGATGTTTTTCGTTTTTCACAACGGTATCTTTCCTCAAGCATATCCTGTGAGAACGCTAACGCCTCGCTTGTGCGGCCATGCCAGCGCCCTAAGCGGCAGAACCAAGCGAAAACCACCACCCAACTTTTATGGCGGGCACGTATGCTGAAACTGCGGCGCGCGGGCAGGGTGTAGGGTAGCCGCCCAGCGAGTTACTTGCTTCTACAAGCACTTTTCCAAACGGCCCCCTCCGAACCGTACATCCAACTTTCACTGAATACGGCTCTCCAGTAGACTTAAGTAATCTTGCGACCGTCATAGGTTCCGGCATGAATCTTCCTGTGGCATTCTTCGCAGACGAATAGAGTTTTCCTTCTCTTCTCTATCATTTTTCTGACCCATGTGGGTTTTGCTGGTTTTCCTTTCCATCGTTCTTTCAGGTCTTTCAGCTTCTTCACATGATGTCCATTCAACGGCACATGTGTACGTCCACACAATTCACACTTTTCTGCTAGCAGTCTGTTGAGCAGTTCGTTTCTGCTTATGAATAGTGTTTGCACCTCATCAACGATTGGTACCACTTCCTGCCTTTGGATTGGCTTTCTTCCAAACATCGCTGTTAGCGGCTTCTTTCCTTCTCTCTCCACTTCGACCCCGATGACTCTTCTTCCGTCCTCGCTTTGGAATTTGCAGTATCTACGTCTCGCCTTTTCTCTCCCTGTCTTGTGTTTCCTCGCCAGGGTTTTTAGCAAGGATTCTTCCCAGACATACCTCAAATATATCAAGGCACTCTGATTGTACGCTCGATTGTAATAATTCATAAGACCTTGCAATTCTATCTCATAGGCCATGATTATATCATAATCACTCGCGTTCATCAGTTCTGTTCTGTGTTGAATCTTGTTCTTGCTTTTCACTTTTGAGACCCAGGATTTGATAACATCGAGAGGAACGCTCATATGCACCAGTTGATTGTATGTTCTTCTCTTATGGGAACCGGTTTTGGGATGATTCACACCTCTTTGGGTTCTAACGTCATTCTGCATTCGGTTAATATGATAACTCAGAAAACGGGTCTTTTCTGTCATCGCATGTGTTATGAACGTCTTGTCTTCTGACAGTTCTAATTTCATGCCTTTGAGAAATCTTCCGGTTCTTTCCTTTATCTCCATAGCCTTCTGCTTCGTTCCGGTATAGCCAAAAATAAAATCATCTGCATATCTTACATACTTTAGTCTCCCATATTCAGGGTCGTTTGGGTCTCTACTTGGAAGCTTTGTATACCGCTTTCGGAGCTTCTTTGCTTCAACCCAATCACCTTTTTGTCGTGCTGTTCTCTCGCACCGTGCGAGTTTCATGTATTCCTGGTTATACCTTCGGGTCTTTCCTGTTGTGTATTCCGGGATGAGCACATCTTCCACGAATACGTCAAGCTCATTGAGGACAATGTTTGCCAGGAGAGGGCTGATGATTCCGCCTTGCGGCGTACCACTATAGGTCTTGTGATATGTCCACTCCTCCATATATCCAGCTTCTAACATTCCCTTTATTAAGCTGAGTAAGGTCTGATCCTTGATTTTTCTTCCAAGAATATTCAGCAAAACGCTGTGATTGATATTCTCAAAACAGCCCTGAATGTCACCTTCCACGAACCACTTTACACCATGCCACGTCCATATTTCATCGAGTGCCGTATGGCATCCGAGTTGGGGTCTGAAACCGTGCGAACTTTTCCTGAAGAGTTGTTCATAATATGTTTCCAGAACCATCCTGAGGACTTCTTGAATGAGTTTCTCGTTAAAACCCGGCATGCCAAGTGGGCGTCTTCTGAGAGAATTTTTCTTCTCGATATAGACCCTTCTCACCGGGGGCCAACGATATTCCCGCTTCTTCAGTGTCTCCATCAGGTTCCTTATTCGTGTTATGGACATCCCATCAACCGTATTATCAGGATCGGTTCCGGGCGTCATTGCTCCTTTATTCGCATACAAATTTGCATATGCTTGAAGATAGAGTTCCTCATTGGTGACAATGTTATAGTACACCCGTTTTAGCGTGGAATCAGCTTCTCCTCGCTTTCCTACAATCTCCAAATACTTTTGAGCTTCATTCGGTAGCATTACGACATACCTCACTCAATTTCATTTTTGATGTGCCTACCTGTCCCACTTAGCCCTGCGAGCGGCGTTACCGTCTCCCTGGATGGGCGTGACTCCATCGACTCATATTGGGACTCCGTGACCATAGGACTCTCGTCCCGTAGGCCATCCCGCAGTCCGTACAAGAGAAACGTCATAGACTGACGTAGGTGCCCTACTCATACCCTTGCCTCTGCTCGTTGCAGAATGTCCTGAACAGCTACCATTCGGGGACAACCAAGACGCTCTTCCCCGATTCTTTCGGAATGATGTACCGACAACTCATTCGTACTATTCAGTTGGGAGGTAATCAACTGAGCCGTTCGGCTTGGTGGGCCATGACCCCGCCAACAACCTTCAGGTAGGCTTTCCTCCCAGTAACGCATTTAAATCCCCTGGATATTAGGGTTCAGACAGTCTAGTTTTCACCATATCAGTCAGGTCTTGCGAGACCGCCAAGACACAGCCTATTTCGTCAGTGTCTCGCTTTGCTCCCCGGCTATGTGTCCTCTTCTTCTTTCGATTCCAAGTAAGGGAGTCGACCTTTGGGGGACTTATTGGTAGCTTCCCCAAACTCCTTTCGGGAGCAATTTACTCTTGCCGTACTACGGCGCACCCGTACCATGCTATTGTTAGCTGTAACGCCCATTATTGTGGCGATGACTCCAATACAGACAAAACTTTAGCTACACAGGCAGATAAAGAGCTTGTTAATTCATGTTCCCAAAATCTAATGACAGTAAATCCTTGTTCTTGTAAGAGTGTGGAGGTTCTATTATCACGCTCTTTATTCCGCTGGATTTTAGTACGCCAAAAAGCGCTATTCGTCTTTGGAACATGACCACATTTAGGACATCCATGCCAAAAGCATCCATCCACAAAGACCACCACTCGTTTTTCCGGGAAAAAGAAATCCGGTTTTCCTTTTAATTCAGGA
>JASFEL010000246.1:0-3157 GCA_050124855.1 Candidatus Thorarchaeota archaeon
ATTTGAACACAAATAGTGGCGGGACCGCCCGGATTCGAACCGGGGAAAACCAACTCCGGAGGCTGGTGCCTTATCCAGGCTAGACTACGGCCCCAAGACTCCTCGAGGGCGGCTCTTTATAGATTTGCTGCAGGCGACATTGATTACTCCCGAACAAGATCAGGCTCAACAAGCCACCAAGCACCACGCTTCTCCTTGACCTCACCCTTCTCGTACCGTAGAATCCGCTTTCCGAGCATGTTCTCTGAACGCTCATTCAGTTTCCGAATTCGTACATGAATTGTCTTGCGCTTTGAGGGGTCATTCAGGAGCTTCTTGGCCAGTTCAGGTGTCGATGCACCCTCATGCTGGAGAAAGTAGGCGATAATCTTCCTGTCCAAATCATCTCTGCAGACCTGCATCTTGAATGTGTCAGATATGCCTCCGATATAGACGCTGGTAGAGCGAGTAACCTCAAGATGATCAACTCTTTCCTGTAGTTGCTCCACACTTTCTTTCAACTCGAATACTATAGGAGGAATCTCCTGATCAAGTCTCCAGAATATGGCATCCTTGATGAATCTCTGGCGGCCCCGCTCACCAACGATTCCATCAATTCTATCAAGGGTCGCTCTATCAAGCCGTACACGAATACTGACTGGCTGGTCCTTGCGTGCGGGGTTCATCTCGATATTCACCTATTCCAAGTAGACTTCACTCAATACCTGAACAAAAAGCCTTCCTCTAGCTGATGTACTTCTCCGACACAGTTATAACAACAGCCGCAGCGGAGCACGCTGAAGAAGCGACGGTGAGTTTCTGATGGTCAACAAAGAGAAGACTGCGAAGCGAAACCTGATACGTATTAGAAAGACTCAGAATCCACAGCAGGTAGACTTCAGAAGATTGCGTAGGCATCGCAAAGCACGAACAGAATACTGGTCATTCAAAAAGAAGCCCTCCGCACAGGTTGTGACCGTGAAGAAGGAGAAGGCCAAGCCTAAGAAGAAGGCTCCAAAGAAGAAGAAAGAGCCAGAGTTGGAAGTCATCGATCAGGAACCCGAATTTGAGGTCATCGAGGAAGAGCCTGAACTAGAAGTCTTTGATGATGAACCCGAACTTGAGGTCATTGACGAGGAGCCAGAACTGAAAGCCGTTGAAGAAGCGCCTGAAAAAGAGCCGGAACTTGAGGTCATTGATGATGAGCCGGAACCCGAAGCTATTGACAAAGAACTCGAAGACCTTTATTCCTATGATGACGAGATAATAGACGACGAGGATTTAGAGGAATAGACGCTAGTCTGCTACTCCTATTCATGGCAAAGAATAAGACAGGGGTTTCCATGAACTAGCATGTTATGCATCTAACAATCTAATCAGGTGTTGCAAGTGACTACTCTACTGACAATCGTGAAGCATCTCGAGATGATTGCCCCACCCCAACTGGTCTTTGGTGGTCTTCCTTCGAGAGTTGAGATTGGCCCCCAGACAGAAAGCGAACAAGAGAAAACGACCGTCAACAGAGTCATGATAGCCATATATCCCTCTGGAAGAGTGGTGGCTAAGGCCACTCAAGACAAGGCGAATCTGCTTGTGACTCATTGCCCACTATTCCCATTTGCGATTGACAGGCTTTCAGGTCTTGATCTAATCCGAGTACGTCTTCTGACCAAGAACTACATCTCTAGCTACATGCTTGGAAGTTCATGGATCTGCGCCAGAGACGGAATTGCGGATGCGCTTGTCGAAGCCTTAGGACATAGCAAGACTGACGAGTTCTTAGTAGTGGGAGACACAGGAGATCTTGTCCCTGCAGGTCGAATATTCCATCCCAAAAGCAGCATGAATCATTCACTGTTTGCGAATCACCTCGCTGAAAAACTTGGAATTGAATTCGTCAAGTTCTCAGGAGATCTTGATGAAGAGGTGGGTCGGACTCTGGTTTTTCCAGGAAGTCGATTAGATGTTCCAGAGATTTTGGCTGCTAAGAAGCAAAACATCACTACTGTAGTCACCGGCGAGCTATCTCCTGAAGTAAGACTATTGGCTGCTGAAGAAGGATTGCAGGTCTACGAAGCAGGAGCATTTGTAACTGAGGAGCCGGGTATGAATCGCTTGAAACATCAACTCAGCTTGCAATTTCCCGATCTTAAAATCGAGTATACAAAATCAGATCCTGTAACTAAGACTCTCTCAAAGGGCTAATCTTAGAAGGTGCGTCCTTCAAGGTCTTCTCACAAGAACAACATTCCGATTGAGACCTGTTCCTACATGTTGGGCTACTGGAGGACATTTTGTTCTGAGGATATGTACAATTGGGCAATGAGGCTTCATTTCTGTTAGCGACTCGAAGTTGCCCATCCCCTTAGCCACTATCAGTTCTGCATTACGGAAAACTGAAAGAAACTCTTCGGAGTTTCTTTCAAGATTGACTCCGATTGCCGCGGCACCAGTATGAATCACTTTGTCCGCACATCCATCGAGACCAACCTCCTCGGCATCAATCATAGTGGCATCATTTAGAATAGGCCCCCCCTTTGCTACTGCAATCACTTTCGGTCCGATTTTCCTGATCTCAGAGATCAGAATCATATCTAGGACAACTTCTCCTGCATTGTCCAACAGGTATAGGACTTCTTTTGTGTCCTGACAAAGCTGCATGAAATCATTCACTTCATCAATCGCAAGATCAGACTCAACACGCTCAATGATTCCTCTGAGTTCATCCAAATCAAAGTCCCGTCCAGACACGTCGAATTCGATTGCATTAGCTGCTGCTGCAATGAGCGTGGCTCTCCTAAACCTACCTGCAGTATCAGAAAACTCGTCCACAAGCTGCCTTAGATCTGGAAAGATTTCCAGTGCCATAGCATTCGAAACACGTTTGAGCTCCGCATAGGGGTCTTTTCCAGTCATTTCTTGGACCAAGAGGTCACGATCAGTGCCAATATGACTCGGAACAGCATCCATATTGAAGCTCTTACTAAGGAAATCAAGCATGGCTGTAGTCACATTCATCTGCATTTCTGGATCATCTGTTGCTAACTTCACCTGATTTATTGCTCTCTCAAGCAAACAATGAGCACATTCTAGTGTCACTTTCACCTACAATCGCCAAGTCTGGGTGGCAAGGAATCCCGTGAAAAATGAACCGGATTAGGCTATTCTCTAATTGGCT
>JASFEL010000247.1:0-3156 GCA_050124855.1 Candidatus Thorarchaeota archaeon
ACCCGAGGAAGCTATCAAGAAGGACTCGGTCCTCATTCGTTGGACTATTGTAGCCCTTGCCAGTATGTTTGCGCTTGGAATTGTTGATGTGACATTCTCAGAAGGAATTGGCAATCCGCTCTTTCCGTGGGAAGCGTCTCTCATCTTGTTCCTTTCGTATATCCTCTATTCTATTGATCTCATGAGAGGAGAAGAAGTAGAAAATGCGGACCACTCACATCCACACCATTCGAAGCGAGCTGCATCAATTCTCTGTGCAGCAGGATTCCTGGGAATTTTCTTTGCAGGTGATCTTCTCACGACTTCGGTTGATATTTTGCTAACAACATATGATACACAAATTAGCAGTGTAGCCAATCCCATAACGATAGCTGCTCTGATTCTCGGTGCAGCAGGTGCGATTCCCGAACATGGTATAGCAATTGTTGCTGCAGTGAAAGGAAAAGTTGGCATTGCTGTAGGGAATCTTATTGGAGGGGTTCTTCAGATTCTGCTTCTCGTCATGGGAGGTATTGGAATCTTTGTGCCTATACCCATGAACCGTTATGTACTGTTCCAGATAGTGGTGATTGCAGGCAGCCTATGGTTCTTCAAGCGTGCCATAACGGGTGACAATAAGCTGGACACGTTCGAAGGTTTGATGATAATATTGCTGCAGGCGTATGTGTTTGCGCTCCTTATCTGGGGCACGCCTATATGACGTGCGGGAGAATTGACCGCAGGTCGTTCTCCTTGATCGTCAGCATCGCGGAATTCGCAACTTCTGCATCCTCCGGTCTGAATGCAATCGAGAGACCTACCACTCCAAAAGCTGAGATATCATTTCGTCCATCGCCCACAAATGCAGTTTCAGAGAGTGGGACCTTGAAATGATTGCAGATGTGTTTAAGCTCTTGCACTTTCTCGCCCCATCCAACACGGACCTCGACTTCTCCGGTCAGTAGCCCATTCTTGTGAATCAAGCGATTAGTAAGAACGTACTCAATTCCAAGACGTCTGGCGATGTCATCTGCTAGAACATCCAATCCTCCTGAGAGGATGGCCACATTGATCCCGTGCTCCCTAAGACTAGCCACTGTTTCAGCCGCTCCGGGCACCAACTCAGTCGCCTCGACTAGATTGACAACTTCATCAAGGGGTTGACCCTTCCAAAGACCGGCATCATAGTCAGCCCAATCGTTGTATGAAATCTGACCTGAGAAGTACTGGTCAAAGAAATCCTTGCCTTCCTTCTCCGTCTTGAAATGCTCATGTAGTCTCCACCAAATGGATGAATGGCTAGTCAATGTTCCATCGACATCGAAGACAACAAGTTTGACAACCATCTATAGATATCTCCGGTGAAAAGAATGAATTGGCTTAGCTTTGTGCCTCACGCTCTCGTTCTTCCTGAGCTTCCTTCTCAAGGTCAGCAAGAAGCTCGTCAATGCGCTTCTCTTCGGTCTTGACTTGCTCCACGGGTTTTTTGCCAATGGGAGTTTCTAATGATGGAAGGACTCCCTCCTTTTCTAGAAGGATTTCAGCTTCCATGGACTCCAACTGCCGCTCAATTCGCTCATCTGATTCAACAGTCGAGTCACCAGTGGAGAGATCTTCAGAAAGAAGCTCCCCTGCAATGGTGATATGTTCAAACGACTCAGAGAGCTTGTCTAATTGCATTTGTATCTCGGTCGGGCTAAGCATAGCACGAGCATCTGTAAGCGCATCATTAGCGATAGTAAAAGCCCTCAAGACTTCAGCTTGGTCCTTTGCTTCCTCGATATTCAGTAAGGCAGTTTCAAGAGTCAGGTATTGCTGCTGATATCGCCCGCGTCTACTCTCCAATTCAACAACGATTGAGAGATGCGAGCGTGCTACGTCGCGATCCCCTTGCGACATAGCCTCCTTGGCTTTCTTCTGCTCTTCCGATCTACGGGTATCCAATCTTCGAATTCGCAGAGTCAGAGCATTCATAGTACCCTTGATCTCAAGCATGCCCCGTTCGGCATCAACCTTTTTCTTTCCACTCAGGAAGCCCATAACGTCCACCGAGGATAGACCTTGTTCTGTTGTGATGTCATCACTTTGCCCATTTAAACGATTGGAATACAGTTTGAAGCTTCCATGATGGGATACCGCAGTAGGACCATAGGGTTTTAGAGCTGTTCACCGGAGATGGAGATGAGGCCCGAATCATGTCATTGACAAAAGAACTAACCAGAGCTGTGGATTGTGCAAGAACAGCCATTTTGAATAATCTCGCAGAAGCCGCGGAGCTGACTGGTGAAACCAATCGGTATGGAGATAAGACACTCCTTCTTGACAAAAAAGCCGAAGATGCAATCATCGATATAATACTCCAACTAGACACGCCTATGATTATTCTAAGTGAAGAACGCGGCCTCATTATACCCGATAGTAGACCTGAATACGTTGCAGTTATAGATCCAGTAGACGGCTCAGCCAACCTTGAGAGAGGAATTCCACTTTGTTCAACTGGCATATCTGCGCTCAGGCACTCGGAGATTATGACAACCGATGATGCAGAAATCAGCATAATTGAATCCGTTTTTTCGGAAGAAACCTTCATCGCTGAGAAGGGACAAGGGGTTCGAAGAAATGGAAAGTCCATCAGAGTCGCAGATCCAATACCTTTGGAGAAATCCATAATCTCCTATGACACTAAGAAATCTGGAGATGAAGCGTTTCTGACGAGCTCCATGAGGGTGTTAGGGGGAGTCCATGACATTCGACGTTCTGCTAGCAATCTGTTGGACTTGTGTTGGGTGGCCTCTGGTGCACTAAATGCGATGGTAGATTTGAGGGGGATGCTCCCAATCGTCCATGTATCAGGAACACACATGGTCTTCGAGGCGGGAGGTTTTGTAATAGGGAAAGATGGAATGAGGCTAAATCTGCCTATTGTTGCAGACCAGATGATGAGCTTTGTAGCTGCATCAGATGAAATTACAGCTAATGGGATACTGGCGCTCTTTAGGGGCTAATTAGGGGCGTGTCATTGTAACAAAGGAATCGCCAAGCAACTGGGTCTGAAGATAGGGCTCAGCTAATCAGACTCATCCTCTAACGTATCAGCGACGACTTCATCTTCGGGTTCTTCAGCCTCTTCGTCTTCCTCAGTTTCTTCCTCGCCTGCTTCCTCCTCATCCTCCTGTT
>JASFEL010000248.1:0-3154 GCA_050124855.1 Candidatus Thorarchaeota archaeon
ATCGGATTCACAGACATTCCCACACAGCAAGAGGCATTTTCGAACTCATTGGGATCCACAGCCCACATTCTGTACAGCGCCGTAGCCTCATAGATGTAGTAGCCATAAAAAGGTTAACAAAGTTGCCAAAAATAGGTTAATTTATATATTAGATAAGCCTTAAATATTAGTTGCCGTAATCAGGTTAACTCTCAATGCTCATGAGGTGTTTGATACGTTCACAAACCTCCGATATCCAACTCCCCAGCAAGGACTCATCTGGCTTAGAAGGAAGCAGAAAATCCGACCTTGGGAGATTGCTAAGGAGCTGAACGTATCACGGCCCTTTGTGAGCAAAGCTCAGAGAATTGCTGAAGCGCGAATCGATAAACTCCTTCGCCACGCAGCATCAATAAACCGAATCAAGGTCAAGCACATCAACACCCGTTATGGTATAGCTGTGGGCTACTGCCCAGCATACAACACCGACACATACATTCTCTATTCGCCCAAAATTGGCATCCAGACTTGGTTTGCCCATCACGGCGATTGCGGAAACTGCGACCAACTCGATCAATGCAAACACACCCTAGAACAGCTCGCTGAGGAATGGGAAGTTCCTATTCCAGAAGACCGACCTCCAACTGATCTGTCAGTATACCTGTTTGACGTGATAATGAGGCGGCTGAAATGGGTACAAGATCCCAAGGAAGCATAGGCAAGGACACTGATGCATGTCCAATCCCACCACTCCCGAGTGGGAGAGATCGCTACCCGTGGAGTCTGAGGACTGTCACCATGAGTGTTGGCTTCTCAGTGGTGATTCTCTCAAACCTCTTTTTGATCACTGTACCTCCTTTAATCATTCCTCTGGCTTTGCCAATTCCTCAGGCGCCGCCAGGCACAAACTTGTTCCTGGCAAAGACTGACATGAGTGGCAACTTGGAGTGGAGTCACTCTTTTGGTGGATTGGATAGAGACGTGGGCTACACAGTGACAGAGTGTTACGAGGGGGGATTTGCTGTCGCTGGCTCAACTCACTCCTATGGAGAAGGCAGTAGTGACTTGTGGTTATTACGTACCAATGGCACGGGCCACCCCATATGGAACCAATCCTATGGCGGGATAGGATGGGACGAATGCTTCAATCTTGTGGAATGCCATGACGGAGGATTCGCCATCGCCGGTGAAACCCTCAGCTTTGGAGGCGGAACAGATGTCATCCTGGTCAAAACTAACATCCTTGGGAACGAGCAATGGATGAACACTTTCGGCGGCCCAGATGATGACAAGGGTTCTTCTATTGTCAGATGCAATGATGGTGGTTATGCTATTAGTGCTACAACCCATAGCTTCGGTGCTGGCTCTTCAGACATGTGGCTCATTCGTACTGATAGGTTTGGGCAACTCATTTGGAACAAGACTTTTGGCAGCCCCTATGAAGAGGTGGCCAACTCAGTTATCCTCTGTCGCGATGGAGGATTCCTGCTTGTTGGAAAGACTCAGATGACAGAATATGATCCTGGTACCCTCTTCCTGGTACGATTGGATTCTAATGGCAACCAAATCTGGAATGAGTCCTATGTCGGTAGTAGTTACTACGGAGAAGGATGGTCAGCGGTGGAATGTGCAGATGGCGGATTTGGAGTCATCGGTAAGATGCATACAGCGCGGCACTCCGACTTTGATGATATTTGGTTCTTACGATTCGATTCCGAAGGACAGGTTCAGTGGTCACGCAGGCACGGGGGAACGGGAATATCTATTCCTCTTGGCGGGTACTCTGTCAGAGAATGCGACGACAGGGGTTTTGTCATGGCTGGCAAGTTTGGCTATCAAGGTAGTCCGAACGACATCTGGCTTTGTCGTACAGATGCTGAAGGAGATGTCCTCTGGAGTTCAAACTACCAGGGAATTCACAGCGGCTCTGGATTCCTCTTGGGAGATTGTAATGATGGGGGTTTTGTCATAACGGGCGCCGTGGAAACACCAGCTGAACCCGTAGTTCTCGAGTTCGCAGCCTACAACGAATTCATAGAGGGAGTCATCGCAGCCCCTCGCAAACAGACCTCGCCTAAGATTGCGTCTTGGGAGTGTAGCGCCTGATTCAAGCATACGTAGAAGTCAGGAGTGATAATCTTGAGAAAGAGAATGATCCTAGGAATGTTGGTAGCAGTTCTGTTTTTGATTGCAGTGCCAATTTCAAGCCCTGCTAATTCCAACAATTGGAAAACTATGTGGAGTCTTGATTACAATGACTCTTGGACAGAGATGAGTCCAGTCGTTGCACCTCCAGGCAGAGTTGATTCCCCCCTTGCTTTTGACAGCAAATCAGACGTAGTGATTGTCTTTGGTGGCCTTCGCGGACCAGACCTTCCCGCACATGGTGATACATGGGCATATTCGTATGAGAACGATGAATGGACCAACATGTCACCTACAGTAGCACCTGATGTTAGAGGGGCGCATTTGATTGTATATGATTCAGAGTCTGATCGAGTAATACTGTTTGGAGGCCTTATTCGAGTGGACGAAGGACCTAGTCATGTGTGCTTCAATGATACATGGGCCTACAACCATAACAACAACACATGGACCAATATGCAGCCTACTACCGCACCAACTGCAAGAGTCTATCCTGCTATAGGGTATGACCAGGAGTCTGATAGGGTCATACTCTTTGGAGGTATTTTGGAAGGTACTACTATTGCCGCTGACACGTGGGCTTACGACTACAACACAAATACGTGGGAGAACATGAATCCTCCATCTCAACCATCAACACGTTTTGCCGCTGCTATGGTGTACAATTCTGCGGCAGACAAGATGATTCTGAATGGGGGAGCGTCGGGTGCCACAGGGTGGTATACCGACACATGGAGCTACGACTACGACACAAATACTTGGATCAATCTCAATCCGAGTGAGCCTCCCGAAGACTCAGCGATGTTTATGACATACGATGTAGAAGATGACATCTGCATATTCTTCGGTGAAGGCGATGAGAATGCCAAAACAAAGATCTATGACTACAATTCTAACACTTGGACTAGCTTGACTCACTCTACACACCCTCCGGGACGCGTTCGATCTCCCCTTGCTTATGACGTAAACTCAGATGTGACAATTCTTTTTGGCGGAATGACGGGGTGGTATGAGAATCGCCTGAACGATA
>JASFEL010000249.1:0-3151 GCA_050124855.1 Candidatus Thorarchaeota archaeon
CTCTGCAACCTCTCTTCCGAAATCCGTTAGCCTCGACAAAAGCCTCCGAATGATTATGCCTTTCTTCCTTAAGTCCCGCTCAGTTTGATTGAGCTGCCCATAGCTGTATATCTTTCTAAATGGTTTGAGTCTATCGTAGCTCATAGCGCCCTTGTTCAGCGCGAGCATTCCCAGAAGATCCTTCTCTCTGTCGGAGAGTATCCCGAAGACACGATCTCTGGTTTCTTTGTCCTTCATCTTTCCGGCAAGTAGTGATACAAGCTTCGTACCAGAGTCACTCCCACTGACATCGATGTCCCAGTACTGACAAGCGAACATCAAGTCCTCTCTTAGGATATGTTCTAGTTCTTTCTGAAGCGATTCTTTAGGCATCGTGTTTTTCCCTGACTTACTATCTATTTGTCCATACCTTCTGGCGGCATCCAAGAGCCCTGAGTTTTTCAGCATAAGACCATTGCGGTCTTGACCTTCTTTGGAGCCAATTTGAGAGGCAACCTTATTTTGGTACTATATGACTAAACTCTGGGTGCATCGATTGGAGCCTCCACTCTGGAGCGTGAAATATAGTCCGAAGACATGGGATGACTTCATTGGCCAAGATAACGCCATAACCCAACTTCGGAATCTAGCGGAAAGTGGTTCTTGTCCGAACATGATTCTATATGGCCCATACGGGACTGGAAAGACCAGAGCCGCTCAGGTCTTCTCTAGGGCGCTTCTTGGTGACACAATCTCAGCTAATTACATGATGCTGAATATCCGCGATGTTTCTGATTACTCAGTATCTAAAGCAAAACGCGACATCAAAGACTTGGCCAAATTGGACCGGAGTAAACGTTCCGAACTTGATGAATACATGTCAAGGGTGTTCAAGGAGGTAAAGGCAGAACTAAAGATGAAGGGTCGAACGAGAGATCCAAATAAATCCCAGATTCTCCTAGGGGCAATCAGTCTCTTTGCCTCTACCGTGACAGTTTCGGATGAAATGATTAAGATTCTAGTGCTTGACGAGGCTGATGCATTGACTCGTAGTATGCAGCAGGCACTTCGAAGGACCATGGAGATTTACAATGAAGCGTGCCGCTTCATATTTACAACTCCAACTCTGGCTGGCTGGAGTCCAGCTGTGATTTCGCGTTCATTGGTCGTAAACTTCACAAGCCCTTCAAATGATGTGATTGTTTCTCTGGTGAGCAGAATTGCGGAATCAGAGGGAGTCGAGGTGGAGTCTGCGGGTCTAAATGCCATTGCCCAAGAGTCCAATGGTGACATGCGACGAGCAATCAATTTGCTCCAAGTTGCTTCTGCAAAGGGCAAATCAGTGACTGAGGATGCAGTCTATGCTTGTTCTGAGACCACACTTTCCAAGGGAGTACGTAACATGGTTTCTGCAGCCATTGACGGGTCTTTCGTTATTGCTAGAGAAGCACTAAGAGGACTCTTGGCTCTTGAGGGATATTCTCCAAGTGATATCATGCTCCAAATTGAGAGGGACTTGCTGAGTCGTCCATTTGAACATGATGTTCTCCTCACTCTACTAGATAGAGCTGCAGAGATAGACTATCGTATTGTTCATGCTCGAAATCCATTCATTCAAATCACGGCGCTATTGGCTTCTATTGGTAATATTGCATCTGCCTCTGCTTAGACCAATGGCTCAATGGACCCTTTGAAGATTACATGCCTTCTTAATATGGCGGCTTGATTAGGGGAGAGATTTTGGAGATCATACATAAACTCAGCCATAATCTGATTTCCATTCCTTGATATCATCTCATTATCTAGAGCAACCGAGAGAAGTCGTCTGATATTACTGGGCTTTCCATACCTACAATTGAATGAGAGGAACTTCACTGCATCATTCACAGTGATTTGGCTTCCCTTAGTCCTAAATAGATGGGCCAGAATGAGGAGAACCTCTCTTCCATTCATATTTGCTGCGGCTGCGTAGAGACTCTTTAAGTGCTCCGTGTCCCAAAAGCAATCGCGCCGATGAAAGATCATGATTTCAAAGCTCATGGGTTATTCAAGGAGGACCTTGAACTCCTATTCCGTGATGCTTTGGATATTCCTGATCTCTCAATAGAACGCACTCTTGGCGGAATGAGTAACATCAATCTGCTTGCTCAGAGTGAACAGGCTGTCCTGGTTTTACGCATTCCACCTCTAATTATCGAGTACTCTGCAAGTCATTTCGAGCAAGAGTTTCGTGTATTAGGAGAGATGGCTCCAAAAGGACTAAGCCCTCACCCCATGCTATGCGGGACTCTTGATGATGATAATCATACACCTTTCTTGGCTTACCATTACGAACCTGGTGTGGTTCATTCACAGCTGGATTCAATGAGTCATGATGAGCTTTGGAAACTAAAGACTTGTTTGGAGCAACTTCAGCCTCTCGATGTTTCTGGTATGCCAATCTATTCCACTGCCATAGAGTATCTGCATTATCTCCGTGCGCGAGCTGACTCATTCTTAACTGGCTCAGAATCCTTGTCTGAAAAGACGAGACGTGCAATGGCTTCATTTGATGAATCGCATCGGTCTCTTGAAGTCATCTTGGATGAAGTGAACTGGTCTGGAAGTGCAATGCATGGCGACCTTCGTCCAAGCAATGTGATATTTCAAGATGATCGTGTCTTGCTCTTGGATTGGAGTGAGCTCTGTGAAGGGACTGCTTATTATGATGTAGTCTATCTACTCTCAGAACCAATGGAGCCCTTCTTGGTCGATATTCCAAAGAGCTTTGCATCTGGAGATTCGGCTGAAATGCTGCGGCTACGAAGTCTCGCTTTGTTTTCCTGTATCTCTTGGACACTTGAACGATTGATTCGCTACGAACTTCGACAGGTAGCAGCCATGGTTTCTAATGAAGATTCAGTTCAATCAATGGAAGCTTATGTCAGGATAAAGACTGCACAGCTGAGTCAGATTTTGAGTCGGCTCTAGAAGAAGCTCTCCGGTGGTCTTTCCCAGATATCCTCATCAACTGACGCAATCACATATTGATAACCCTGCTCCGTAAGGAATAGCTGACGCTTTGCGGCGAAGTCCATATCGCGGGTGTCTTTTGTAATTAGTGAGTAGAACCTGGCGAAACTACCGTCCGTCTTCGGTCTCAAAATTCTGCCCAACCTCTGTGCTTCTTCCT
>JASFEL010000250.1:0-3147 GCA_050124855.1 Candidatus Thorarchaeota archaeon
CAGGATTATTGGGATTATCAGAGATTCAAGCCATAGCCTGTCTGATACTAGTGTGGTACCCGATTACATACAGGCTCTTTTAGATGACCAAGTCGAAAATCGGAATCGCACAGAGAAGTGGTTCACGAACCTTGTGAAATTACTTAATACGATTGAGATACGCACCGCACAAAAATCCTCATAAACATGCGCGTCACTGGGAAGTGAGGTTAAGTGATAAACCTGCCCGCTACAGAATGGATATGGAGCCCGATGGAGTGACTGTAGGACTGAATGATGGCCAAAGCCAGAGTCAAATCAGGCTGGTTAGAGGATGCCCTTGCTACAAAGTATTCGGAGATGAGAAGCTATGTGTCAATGATGACAGGGTTCTCGAAGTCGAAGCCATCGAGCTAGATCCTGCACTCTTTTCTTTTCATAAGACGCGAGATAGTATGAAAGCTGAACAAGCCATGGATGACAACGTGTGCTATACATCCATATTCGTCAACCATCCTGACAACAGAGTCTTCTGCATATCACAAGGATGGGTCCTGAGAATCCATGGACGAGATGTTCCAGGTGATGATTTGGAAGATGCACTGCAATTCCTATCGACCAAAGACCTTTCCGCAAGTGCAGAGATTTGCAGCGAATGCTTGTACAAATTTCTATTGACCCTCTCAGACAAGTTTGCAGACACTATGTCGAAGAAGGAAAAGACTGACGAAGTGAAGCGCTACGTGGACAAATTCTCACTCATGATTGCTGTCAAGGCGAGTCAGACAGACAAGATGATGGAACCGATAGGCACTGAGGACGATATAGAGGAAGGAGTCGATCACTTCGAATTCCTTAGAAAATACCTTGTACAACTCCTTGAACAACAGCATAGCTGGACTGAGCTTTTGAGCGAATTCACAGATGAAGAAGAGAAATGGCTAAGACAGATTGTGGAGGAGAGAGTGCGCCTAGCAAGACTGGAATATCAGTTCTACAGCCAAACCTTGCAGATAAGAGACATATACGACTTCAATATGCTCATCAAGATGCTGCAGTTCATTCTCAAGACTTCTAACGACATTCTGGATCTAAATGAACAAATCCATGCAGAAATCCGATCCAGAGCGTTCCGTGAGAAAGCTGAGTCAGACTCTAGATTGGAAATTCTAGCATCCTACGGTGAAAAGAGTAGAACAGTGGAGCATAATTTCGGCAACATCCTCCAAATCCTCAGCAAGCTATGATCCGACATCCTTTTGCATCATGATTTGAGCTGCCCTATTTTGATATCTCAGTCCAACCTCAAGTTCTTACTGGTTTCTACAAGTGTTATTAGGCAGTAAAACGAGGGTCGGATAGTATAGTCTCTATGAGAGAAAACGCTGTGGGATTCGCTTCCTTCTCATTCCATTCAGATGCAAATTCGCGGTATATCGACAATTCTCCTAGGACAGGCGATGATGTGTCCTGAAGGTCACCTGTTGTGATCTCAGGCCCCATACCCAAGCCTGGGCAGATTTCTTTCATCGCGCTTAAGCCCCAAGTAGTTGTACCGTCCTTCTCATGAAATACAAAAGGGAATGATTTGCACACACCCGGCCTAATTTGATGAATCATGCATAAATCATCTGAGAGGAAGACACACACATTGGTTTCCAATTTCCGGATTGCTACATAGGCGGCACCGTGTTCAGTGTGTACAGCAGGAATATCTCTCATACCGATTGGGGCATCGTCAGTCTCTGGCAGCACATAGAAGTCTAGAGCTCGAAGCATCTCAGATGCTGAGAGACCCAAGAATAGCGATAGGCGTACAATGTCATGACCGGTGACCGTCACTAGAAGCCCATCCGCCCTGCAGCAAGCACCGCATTTTGTGCATTCAAAATGGACATCAGATTCCAGACTCTGTCACCTCTCCATGCTCTATCAATTTCGCCTCCTAACAGCAATCTATAATCGACAATCACTTAATCGTGGTGAGAAAAGCGGATAGCGCATCAAGTCCTTGCTTCAATGTGTCTTGAGATGCGGCATATGAAAACCGAAGGTGATTATCATAATCTCCGAACACTGCCCCAGGAGTCGTGCAAATGCCAGCTTTTACGAGAAGTAATTCAGCGAGTGTGTTACTGCTGAGCCCAAAGGAGCTGAAATCGGGAAATACATAAAAAGCACCTTGAGGTATTTCACACTCCACACCATCAATCTCACGGAACCGTTCTACAACATAATCGCGGCGGGCTTCATACGCAGTTCTCATCTCCTCAATATGACGCTGATCACTCTCAAGAGCAACAGCACCAGCGTATTGCACAAAGGATGAAGCACAAGACGTTGTATTTTGCTGAATTCGAACCATATTGCCAATGGTTTCCTGATTCCCAATTGCATAGCCAAGCCTCCAGCCAGTCATCGCGTGGGACTTGGAGAAGCCATTGATCACAAGCGTACGTTCCATTGCTGGATCAACCTCAAGCATGGATGGCTGCTTAATACCATCATAGACAAGTGACTCGTATATCTCGTCGCTGAAAATGACAAAATCGTGGTCGACAGCAAGGTCAAAAACGAGCTTCATATGATCTTTAGTAAGCACTCCTCCGCTGGGATTATTTGGGCTATTGATCACAATCGCTGATACTGTCTTATTCACATATCCCTTGAGGATTTCCTCATCAATATCATACCCAGGCTTGGTTTCCACGTCTTTCGGTTTGCCTCCCGCAATACGTATCAGCACTCGATATGTTGGCCAAGCAGGTGATAGGAGTAAGACATCGTCACCAGCATCCAGCGTGCTCAGGAATCCTTTGAACAGAGCCATCTTCGCCCCAGGAGTCACAATCACATCCGTACGTCCGTTGAACTCAATGCCTCTTTTTGCATAATGATGTTGGATTGCATCTCTCAGTTGAGGAATCCCTCTGGATGATGTGTATCGGGTCAGGCCCTTCTCCAGAGCGGTTCTCGCAGCTTCGACAATGTATGCTGGAGTGGGAAAATCAGGCTGTCCCACCTCAAAGTGGAAGATGTGTTTCCCTTCAGCTTCCATCTTTGTCGCTAGCTCAAACATCTTCAAAGTCCCTGAAGCAGGGATTCTCTCCATGTGATGACTTGTCCAGTCCATACTTCATGCCTCACCAAGCATCTGCACGACTCTTA
>JASFEL010000251.1:0-3145 GCA_050124855.1 Candidatus Thorarchaeota archaeon
AATGCTAGTTGAAGGAGTGACAAGAATGAGCAATGAAAAGCCCTATAGGAAACTAGAAACTCAGGCCTTACTGCAACAGATAGCATTCCGTCATGGAATGGAAGCAATGGCGGCATCTGAAGAAGGGAACTTGGCATGGGTCTCTTCGGGATTTCCTGTTGAGATACCAGTTGCCATGAACGTGTTTCCAACTTATCCTGAGCAATCCGGCGCAATTATTGGTGCAACAAAGATAGGTCCAGAAGTCTGTGGATTTGCAGAAGATTTGGGTTACTCGCAGGAGTTGTGCTCTTATGCTCGGGCGAGCATTGGTTCAACAGATAGACCTGACGATGTAGCCATGGGCGCATTACCAAAGCCGCAGGCCTTTCTCGGGTGCAACAACATATGCGGCACGATTTTGAAATGGTACGATGCGAATTCTGAACAGACAGGTGCTCCTGTTTTTCTGCTTGACACACCACCACTTGAAGCTGAGCAAAAGCCACATCATCGAGCATACGTTAAGCAAGGCCTTGAGCGTCTTATCGAGTTCTTGGGAAAGACATTCAACACGACATTAGAAGAAGACAAGTTCCGTGAAGTGGCAGACCTATCGAGCAGAGCCATCAAACTCTGGACACAATCACTCAAGGCCTGTCAGAACAAACCGAGTCCTCTCAACTGTGCTGACCGATTTCTGACAATGGCCCCAGTAGTTTCAAGTCGTGGAATGGAGCATTGCACCGAGTTCTACGAGGTCCTACTTGCGGAGGTCGAAGACCGTGTCAAACAGAATATTGGTGCAATCCGTGACGAGAAGATTCGTCTTTTATGGGACAACATCCCTCCGTGGTTCATTCTCAGGTTCTTCAACAAGCTAGCAGCGCGAGGCGTGGTGTTCCCTGCAGACACTTACACACATGCTTGGTCAGGTGCAGTTGAGGGTGTGGATACCAGTTCACTTCTCGATAACATTGCTGAGATCTATTCGAATGTATATCTCAACAAGAATCTTGATGCCAAGGTTGACAAGATGTGCGATCTCATTAAGGACTTCGACCTTGATGGATTTGTCATGTTCTCTGTCAGATCGTGCAAACGTTACTCACTTGGTCAACTCGTGTCTAAGGAAATCGTGACTGAGCGAACGGGTGTTCCAGGAGTTGTGATTGAGGGCGATATGGTCGACAGTCGTCTCTTCAATGAGGCTCAGATTCAGACTCGTGTTGATGCTCTGCTTGAGATGTTCGCCTAGGATGTTATAGCCATGACAGAACAGCCATTTGGAATCGGTCTTGACGTAGGGTCAACAACGACTAAGGGGGTCATAGTTGATTCTGATGTTTCCATTCTTGCTACTCATCTACAAAGTACTGGAGCTTCAGCCGCCTCAGCTGTTGCCAATGTCTTGGGAAATCTACTCTCAATATCGGAAAAGACCAGGGATGAATGTCGTATCATTGGTACCGGATATGGTCGAAATATAGTCGATATGGCTTATAAGACCGTGACTGAGATTACCTGTCACAGTGTTGGCGTTAATACTCTCAATCCTGACATTCGGCTTTTGATCGATGTGGGGGGTCAAGACTCCAAAGTGATTCGGATAGGGTCAAATGGTCGACCCGAGGACTTTGAACTCAATGACAAATGCAGTGCAGGGACAGGCAGATTCTTAGAAGTGATGGCACGCGTGCTAGAAGTTTCAATGGATGAGCTAGGTCCTCTAGCTCTGAAATCCAAATCGCCTAGTACAATCAGCAGTACATGCACAGTATTTGCTGAGAGCGAGGTGATTGGTCGTATCGGATCTGGTGACTCACCTGCCGACATTGCTGCAGGTATTCATCTGTCAATGGCATCAAAAATAGGATCTCTTTCCAAGAGAGTAGGTGTTGCCGCTCCCATTGGTGTGACTGGAGGTGTTGCATTAAACCCTGCTTTCCGTCATTATCTATCTGAAATATTGAAGTCAGACCTCTGGATGCCAGAAATGCCTCAACTCACAGGAGCACTCGGTGCAGCGATAATTGCTTTGAAGGATGAAAAGGGGTGAAGTTTCTCGACCTCTGTACCCTCCCACTTCGTGAGATAGTGCTGGGAATCTTCATCTGAGCTACCGCTCAGCGGCTAGTGCTGCTTTCCCCGCTTTCATCCCCAAATCAAGGGCCTTGAGGTTAGTTTCTACAAATCGTGGCCACCGCTCCTCGATTCGCTTCTTCAGACCCTTTACCGATAGCATTCCAGTTATGGCTGTGAATGCTCCAATCATCACTACGTTTGTAGCCTGCTTTGTGCCGACCTCTTCATCAGCTATTCGAGTGGCTGGGATTTTGTAGAGAGTCACTCCCTTTGGAAGGTCAGCTTCTATCGTCACCAGGTCTTCATCGATTATGAGAATTCCATCATCCTTGAGACCATCGATGTATTCCAGATAAGCAGCCCTGCTCATGGCTATGAACACATCCGGTTCCTGAACCTTTGGATAGTCAATCTCCTCTTCTCCGATGACTATCTCGCTCTTGCTTGCTCCCCCACGGGCTTCAGGACCGTATGACTGAGTCTGCACAACGTACTTCTTGTCAAATAAGGATGCGGTCTCTCCCATTACAACAGCCATAGTGACTACTCCTTGGCCACCAAACCCTCCAATTCGGATTTCGTACCTACTCACCGCAATCACCCTTTCTTAAGTTTCTCATGCATCTCTGTCAATACGGCAGTATATTCAGGCTTCTCGATATTGACAAACTCACCACACACAATTCGCGTATCATAATGTAGCTCAGCTTCGTGTGCGGGAAGCCCATTCTGAATTTCTGCGACCTCTAGGAGGTGTTGATGCATCTCGACTCCATTTCCAAGTCTGTTCATCCTGCCAAATTCTGTGGGACATGCACCGATAATCTCGATGAAAGATAAGCCCTCCTTCTCGATGCCTTTCTCAATCGATTTAGTTGCTCTCCTTGCTTGGACTGCAGTCCATCTAGCAACAAATGTTGCTCCTGAGGAAGCTGCGAGTTTTACGAGGTTGAATGGATGCTCAACATTGCCAATTGGTCTTGGACTGGTCTGGGAATATCTCTCATGCTCTGTTGTGGGACCAAACTGCCCGCCGGTCATTCCATAATTGAAATTGTTCACGCAGATAATCGTCATGTCG
>JASFEL010000252.1:0-3145 GCA_050124855.1 Candidatus Thorarchaeota archaeon
ACATCCTCTCAGGTTTGAAATGAATCAGAGAACAGACCTATCTACTATCCCGTCTTTTGCATTTCTGCACTTATGACACTGTCACAGCTTGCACAGACAATCATATTGACAAGTGGGGGATTCTCCCTTAACCTTCCGAATTGAGACCGGATGGCTCCTCTCGCCAATCTTGACATTCTCCCTGCAAAAGCATCTAGCATTGAAAAGAACTCTTCATCAAATTCAGAAACGAAACGGCCTGCGAGCTTGATTCGCAATTCCTCAGAGCAATACGGGCATTTTGGCATGCGTATTCTACTCGAGAACGCATATGTACTCTTGCAGGTTCAAGCTGGCCCTAGTAAGAACGCGTTATCTAAGGACATCATCCTTAAGTTCCTGTACAGGTCATTTCTGATGAAGGAATATGGAATTGCATCTGAATCCATGCGGTCATGTATGTGACATTTGCCTAAGCTATCAAGGAAAAGACGATCGCCAATGTTCCGGATGTCTAGACACAAAGGGAAAACCATGGTGGGGAGGCTGTAAGCTGTTTGAATGTGCAGGAAGAAAGGGAGTGAATCATTGTGGGGTCTGCAGTGAGTTTCCCTGTGACATTCAAGTCGGGCATTTTGACCCCTCAAATCCGAAAGGTCAGCAAAACGCAATCATGCGAACTGGTGTGCTTGCGTATTGGGCGAAACATGGCGAAGATAAGGCAATCGAGTTGGTCAAGAGAGTTCATGGGCTCTGAACCCAGATTGGACCAATGTAGGAAGTGCGCCCGTTTGCACCAACTACTCTAATTGTGTAGAAGTCCATGCCGCCAGTATTCAGTGTGGCAGGATTAGTGGGATTCTCACTCTGATCATTGATGTAGTAATTTCCGTCAGAACCCAGAATGCAATCATCATAGCTTGCACCAGTAATCGTACTATTGTCAGAGATAGTAATCATTCCAATTGGCGTCGAGATTTGAATGGCCTGCCATATCATGCCATTCTTGATTATCTCAATGGCAGCATTCCAATCTGGAATCCAGTCTGCACCTGCTGTAGCGGCCAAGTTCTTTCTTCCCACAGGAGCGCCGTCCTGTGCAATGAAGATTGATAGATCGCGGTTGCTAGTGGGAGTAGCAACTGAAACGGTGGCATTGTATCCTACTGAAATGCCATTTACTGATAAGTCTAGAATAGGTCGTCCATGGTCCGAGTTAGCATAGACTCGTCCAGCTTCCAACCCGCTGAAGACACCGTCACGGGTCAGGCTACTCGCGTGTACAGCAGTGATACCACTGGGATAGGGGTGACCGTTCCGTGCATTGTAGAAAGAGAAGGGATACTGATGGCCAATACTGGCTCTAGTATGACTAATGCTGTGACCCGGATGACCATCATGATTGTCCCCGTTTGCAATGAAAGACATTCGATAGCCCATGGTCATTGCATCAATCACCGAGGAACCAGGAACTCTCTCAGGGGGCAGATCTACGGAGCCTCTGTAATTGAGGTCGTTGTCAAAGAGGCATTCGCCATGAACTGATGTAATTTCAACCAATCGAACATAGTTCGGATTCATCAGTGTCCAGTCCTGAATGAATTGACTCCTAATGGTGTGATGCGGAATTGCCAATGCTCGATCTCCGGATGTAGAGGTATATTCATCAAGAAGCGTCCAGAGCTCTCCGATTGTGTTTTCAGTGATTGCAGAAAAGATAGGCATTGAATCACCACTGAAGATGCAGGTATAGTGACCACCGGATGCAATAGGGACAGGAACAAGGAAGAGGAGCTGATCAACGTACTCTGATGTCCACTCGGCACCATGGAATGATACGAACTCTCCTGGCTCATATGCATCGTAGGTCGACCTCAAGTAGTCTTGAAATTCAGCTGTGCCAGTCTTTGAACGGTCTAAGAGGGTGAAGTCCTCCCCATGGTCGGTCATTGCAAGAAAATCTAGACATGAAATATACCGGCCATAAAAATACGACTCATCTGGTGTACCTGAGCCATCAGACACCATTGAATGAGCATGCAGATCACCCCAGTATATCATAGGGGATCCAGCTGGATAGTCATCCACAACTATAGGATTGCTCCAATAAGTATTCTCTGTGAGCGAGTCTGTTACTTGGATGTAATGGACACCAGGTGTGTTGATTTGAGCTGAAAATAAGTGAAGGCCAAAGTCTTCAGGGCCAATCATCATGTATGCAGGAACAACTCCCGAGCTGATTGAGGCACCGGTGAATGTATACTCCTCCGGCACGGTTGCATCCACTCCTGTCAACGGACTCCCTGTTGTGAGATTGTACGACTGAATTGAGAAGGTGACTGTTCCACGATAGCTTCCACTGAGTCGCTCAAAGGAATCCCAAGCCTCGACAGTGATTTCAAAATCATCACCCAGGTTCACTGTGGAGGGTGCATTGACCCAGAGTAAGATTGGTTCATTGTCAAACATAACACCGAGATCTACGTTCACGCTTGTCCACATAATCATTGGAGCTAGCAGAATAACCAATGTCAGGAGCATCTTGATGCGTGACTGCATCCTGAATGGTGTTCGAGATACTGACGGTTTCTGAATCAGCGTGCCGCGATGTTTCCGCACTTGTGTTATCATCAGTTTTGCCGCATGATGAATTAGAGATCCTATTAGATAGATTGAAAGAAAGAGATAGACACCTAGAATCCACATCCATGCATAGGTGTTGAAAGCCAGAGCCATGATTCCCACTGAAAACGTTAACACGATTCCGTGGCGACGCCATGCATTTTCATTTGAGATTAGAAAAACTCCAGTCCCGACTGCAAGACCAAAGACATTCCAGAAATAGAAGGTGACTGTCCAAAGTCCAAGCAGATACAGTATTACTCGACTCAACCTTAGAAGAATTCTAGTTGCTTTGGATGATGCCAACCGATTCCAAACTGATGTTATTTCGGTTTCAATCGCTTTTGGTGTATTTGGATGGTAATCGGACATTTGTCGTCGCCAATAAGCCAAAGACAATCAAAGAGATAAAAGTGGTCAATCATTAGATGTCTGGCTCATTGTATCAACGTCCGTTGATTCCGATTACCACTTTTATAGACCATTTAGCTTCAAGAAAACTCCAAGGTGAACAGAAGTGGGAGCGACAAGCTTTGAGAAACTG
>JASFEL010000253.1:0-3137 GCA_050124855.1 Candidatus Thorarchaeota archaeon
GGAGGGTAATCTGACTCAGAATATCGACTTGCATACTTTCAGGCAGTTTACAGAAAATGATGAGCCACTATTGCCCGATGAGAAGAACTTTCCCAGTTTGTTTCAGATGGTTGGCAAAAGAAGATTCGCCTACTTCAAGACCCAACAGACAGCTCCTGCTAGCATGTGCTTCAGCACTCGCGATAAGACAGGCAAACAACTGATCTCGAAAAGCATGTTCCATTTCTATGCTTCCTTAATGAAACGGATAGCCGAAGGACAACTGAGGCATCTACATGGCCACTGTGATAGATTGATACTCTGCCAGGATGATCCAGCCTTAGGATTTGTAATAGAGATTATCAATAGAGGAGATGTTTCCAATCTCACTCTGAAACACATCGTGAAGGTGACGAATCAGATCTATCCAAATGACGTGATTCCCAGTTACCATTACTGCGACGACTGGCGCAGCCTTAGTTCCAATGGATGGCATCCGATATGGAGAAGTAGACCAAAGATAGCACATCTTGATGTTCTTGCCTATTCACCTGAGATAGATAGCGAACAGGCTGAGATGATCAACAATTTTCTTGAACGCGGAGGAGGGATGGCATTGGGGATTCTTCCGAATCGAGATGATGCACTCTCAGGGGAGATACGCGAAGTCCTTCATCACAACCTAATGACTGTTCTCAAGGAATTTCATGATAGTGGCGTGAGCCTTGATCTTCTTAGACCAAGATGCATGGTATCAACACAGTGCGGCCTTTACGCCGCTAGTGAATCATTATCTCGAAATATCCATCATCAGAGTTCACAATTCCCTGCAATCTATAAAGAAATCTTCTCCAAGCTTGGAGCATGATTGTCCAATGAGATAGGCTTAAGTGATGGAGGGTTCGGTCACCATTCTTAGAAGGCGGGAATTGCCCATGAGTGAAGGAAAGAGAGAGCCGGGGATGATCATGAAATTCATCCAAGACTATCGGTTTAAGATGCTTATACCTGAGCTTCTGGTCGTATTTGGTGTCTGGTATCTCCTTCCTGAATCCCTCACCATGAACATCTTTTTACTTCCTGATGTGCAATCAGCAATCGGACCATTGGTCTACCTTTGTCAGCCCTTGGAACTTATTATGCCTGGCATTCCATCTGGCATTCTCGCTCTTCTGACAGCATTTACCCTTCATGGTATCTATCCTCTCGATAATTACCACGAAGGAAAGATACCCGTCTTACCTAGAGCTGCAGTACTCATGATCCTTATTTCCTTCATTTTCCTCCCAGTTCTGGTAGCTTTTCAAATGCTCGGATATTACATGACCGAGGCTACTGAGTACTTCTCACGAAATCCTCTCTGGGAAAGGTTTGAAAGCTTTGGGGACCTGTTCTTCTACGCTGGGGCAATGTTCTTTGTTGGCCTTCAGTGGTGGATGTTCATACCTGTGTTCTTCTTGTCACAGGGGATCGATGGTATTCACAAGATTGGTCATCATGAAACATCGAATGAGAAGATAACCTGGTTGTTCTATTTCATTTTCCCGGCATGTCTTCCATTCTTCTTTAGTCCGATTGAGATTGTTGCAATGGCAGCACTCTCGATTCCAGCTTTCGCGTTCTATAGCTATATACGACCTTACTACACATATGTCACCGCAGTCCATACACTGACATTTGCTATGCTTGTGCTGGTAACGATAATCATTGCACCGTATCTGCCGCTAATGAACCAGTGGATACCAGGGTTTATTCCACCTCACGATCCAACGAGAATCTTTCCGCCATTCCTTGAATGGTAGAGTCTTCTTAGGATTAGGAATGGAAGGACTACGTTTGACCATTGAAAGTTGGCTTGCGAGTGGCCTCTTCTTCATCTTCCTCTCGGAGCTTGTGGCGGAATGGTCTGCCTTGTCCATAGATGGCTGGATCAGTATCCTTTGTCTTTGACATGATCACAGCAAAGCCACCAATCTGAATTGCAAGAGAGAAGAAACCTATCAGAGCAACGTCATAGAAGAAGGGATGACTAATGAAATCGGCAGGCTTTGCAAAAGCAATGAATGTATAGGTGATTATCTGGATGATAATTCCTGCAATCAAAGCCAAGACCCATTTGTTTGTCCAGTTTGACGATGCCATTCTGCTTTCTCATCTCCGAGGATGATTGATTCTCTTCGAAACTGGACCGCAATTAAAGATGCCTATGCCTTCGTTCCTTGACTACTGAGATGCATTGTAGTTCTCGGTTAGCTGATCCGCTAGTAATAGAGCAAGTCTTCTGAAGTCACGATTCGATATGCTTGGTACACCACTAGTTCTCTTAGGTATGTCAAATCTGGTCACAAACACAGATACCTCGCCATCCATCGAGGTTTCCACCAAAGCAGGGTATCTAGTTCCTATATCGTAGCGCTCCTTTCCTTTGGACACATGAGTTCCCTTGTAGACAGTCCCAACAAGATAGGGATATGCAAAGCCTGAGTGAGAAACCTGCACACCTACGGCAACGGTATCTGGAAGCCCCTCGAGATAAGTCTTGATCTCAGCATCCAAGATAGTCTGGACGCCAGACCTTACTCCAAACTTGACATTGAGTCCAGCACGATATCCTTTGACCCCCTGTAACTCGCTAGCAAAGTCATATACGTCTCCTTTCACTGGTGCTTTGAAGAATTCCTCAGCATCAATAGCAGGGATTCTGAATCCATTGACAAACCCAGCCACTCCGACAATCGCATATAGGATGATGAGTAGGAGGAGAGAGTCTATTTGTGGATCAAAGAGTGGGACTGACAATGTGAGAAAGTAAGCGGACAGAACCCCTAAGGCAAAGGCGAATGGCAGAAGACAGAAGAATATGGTGAATCCTTCAGGATTGCCATAGAGATGGCCATACGCATCTTCATAGTCCTCTACTGTCCTTTCATAATCAGTATAGCTCATCCAGACTTTGGTTTCCTTCCACTCACCGGGAACATAGTCAATGGCACGTTTTGAAACGACACCGAAAACGGTTGATACAAGAAGAACGCCTACGGGAAAAATCAAGAATAGCCAGAAACCTACCTCTTCGTCTCCTGGGTTTGATAGTCTCAAATAGGCTGCAACAGCAATAACGCCAATGAGCACTATAGTAAACACCTTGTTCACTGGGC
>JASFEL010000254.1:0-3136 GCA_050124855.1 Candidatus Thorarchaeota archaeon
CACTGACTTCTCGCACATTCGCCACCTGTTGGTAGATGCTTACGTGCGCCTAGTCGCGATGAAGCTGTTTGCCACAAGAGCTGGTGACTACATGCGAACAGCATCTCTTGAAGATCGTCGTTACATTCTCTATAATAGCATGGTAAAGATGAAAGTCACTAGTGAAGGAGAGAAAGTCATTGACTTGCTGTGGGATGTAATTGCCGCGAGAGGGTTTGAGGCTGAAACGTATTTCTCCGCGGCCACAAGGGACATTCGCGCATTGCCAAAACTAGAGGGAACAGTCCATGTCAATATGGCTCAGATAATCAAGTTCATGCCAGCCTATTTCTTCATGAGTGATGAGTGCCCTGAGATTTCAACTATGGACTCTCCCAAACATGATGAATTCATGTTCAAGCAAGGTCCTACAAAGGGGATGAGTCTGATACGTTTTCATGACTACCGTAAGACGTATGATACCATCAGTTTACCAAATTTGGACATATTCAAGGAACAGATTCAGGTTTTCAACGAGTTCATGACCGAGGCAACCCCTGATGAAAAACAAGGAGAGGATCTCGACTTCATTCTAAATGCTGGAGAACTATTCACCTTGGTGGTATATGGACAGCTCATAATTGAAAATGCTAAGAAATTCGACATTGGTGATGCACTGCTTGACCAGATATTCGACTATATGGTGCGTGATTTCTCATCTTACGCTCTAAGACTTTATTCCAAGCCCAGCAGCACAGAAAAACAACAGGAAACACTCCTGAGATGTATTAGGAAGCCAAATGTTGACGAAGGTCGCTTTGGTAAAGTTTGGGAGGAAGTTCTCTCACTGAAGGGTCTGTATGAGATGAAGAAATAACAATCGGGACAAACACACTATCTCCAGAAGATCAGCTACGGCTATGGACGTATGTCCTATCAATGCAGAATGTTCGAATCCCACCTGCCCCACTATCTCATTCTTTTCAGCGAGAAAATCTATCACCAGGGTCTGATCTCTCAGAACTTGAGAATTATGGAGTTATAGCTATGGATTCAAAGAAATCATTCGAAGTATCCACACCTTAACTCCTTGTCCTCCTCTTCCATACAATAACTGCAGCGATAATCACGACAGGAGTTCCCCCCACTACTACTATAATCATGGGATCCAAAATGAAATCCTCTTGGACAATTGGTGTCAGATTCTCAAGATTCATCATGTAGAACCTATAATGGACCTTGTCAGTGACATCTGAAGTATATGGATTATCTTCCAACCACCGCTCAACAGTATACCCATCAAGAACATAGCCTGATTGAGTCTGGAAGACTCTATTCCGAGGCCAGGTCGAGAATGCATCGGCAGGCACCTCATCAGCATCAAACATACTCGTTTCCGACTCGACCATGTTACGACCCCAATACTGCAAGACTGCCTCGTTGAATGAATCATCTGTAACATGAACATCGATATTCACATCGTATCGGGCAGTTGGTAGTGTTGTGTTAATGAATGGTACAATTTCACGCACAGTTTCCAGTTCCATTTCAATGGCTTCTGCAACACTCTCGGCATTAGGTATTCCTGGGCCTACAATCCAGTCTACCTGTACATCCAAAGCTGGTGCGTACTCTGTCCATCCATCAGATTTTCGTGGCTCACCTAACTCAGTAGAGAGTTGAGTGAACATGGATTCTGCATCGTTGAAGAGTAGCTTTAGTGTTTCCAAGTCACAATCTACCAATAAGTTCGGAACCGTGGAGAGGTTCTCCTCTAGCGTTTCAAGATCAGCATGTTGATTTGCATTCAGAGAGAAGCCTGAGAAATAACTGATCTCATCCAAATAACGTCCCCAGAGCTGAAGCCCCTGTGCATTATTGATCAAGTCTTTGTCAAGATGGTCAAAGACCGTGTTCTGTTGATATGCACCCATGGTGCTTGTACTTGTGGACGCTGTAAACCATCCGAACTCCGAGTGAATGTCAGTCTGTCCGACGCAGTGTCCCAATTCATGGACAACTGTAGGAGTAATAGCGGCTCTTGGCTCATCTGGATTGCCCGCAAAGAAGTATGACGTTACAGCTCTCCCATTCAAACACCATGAATCAACTTCCTGGTATATCGATGGTAGGCGACCCAATCCCCCAATTGCAATGGGTGGGTCATAGAGTGCTGCCATCAAGGTGTATTCCTGAAGCATGATCAAAGTTGGCAAGATAAAGTCATAGTCATCATAGCCCGGATAAGTGGATATTAGATCATGAAGAATCACGTCGCAACGAGAGATGTAGTCCTCATCAATCCAGATTGCGTCGTTTGCAGTCTTCTCTTCCATCAAATCCGCGAAATCAGCAACATTCTCATAATGGAACCAGAACAGCTCCGTGTTCCAATCAACAAGAGGGAATGCTTCGTTCAGAGCATCCTTAATGATATCAGGATGTACAGCCCATTCCTGCATTCCAGAGTCGTCATAGACTTCATCCAGATCATACATCACAACGAGGGGTACAAACACCTCATACGCCCCCTCAAGTCTCTTCACGTAATCCAGTGCGCTGTGGTTTCGTGCCTCATCTACATATGAGTGTGGTTTAGCAAGTCGAGCAGTCATGGTTTCGTAGAGATACTCAAGTTGTCCGACAAGATCGTCTTCCATCAATGTCTTCTCATATTCAGCTACGGGCCAGAAGTCATAGCGATACTCAATCCAATCAGATAGCCAATCAACAGCACCAAAGTCCAAGAAGTAGTTTCTACTGTCTGAAATGAAACCGCGAAGCGGCAAGGAATGGGGAACGTCAGTCAGTGAAAAGAAGGGGATCCACTGATCCTCCTGATTCACATCAAAGCTCTCACCTAAATACCAGTAAGTCAAGGCTTGATTTTCTGTAGTTGCAACTGCCTGCCCTGCAATAGTAGTGCCTACAAGAAAGAAGATACTAAGAGCTGCGCAAATCCGGATGCGTGAGAATCTCATCCTAATCAAAATTTCTTGAGTTGCCCGGGTATATTACAGCTCGTTCTAACGCATTCTGATTGATTCCTGTCATGTGTCGGTACAAAGGTTATGCCATTTCTTGATTTAGTACAAATTGTGATAGAAATGACATGCACAGCAAAGCAACAAACAATTTCACAATTGGAAACCCTTGA
>JASFEL010000255.1:0-3134 GCA_050124855.1 Candidatus Thorarchaeota archaeon
TATCCATTGTGAGGAATCGATGAGTAGACTGTAGTTGCCAAATGATATCTCTGACATCAATAGCGTGTCTTTGTCTGGAATTGAAGGGCCCATAATCACTGCAGTTAGATATGTAGCGTTTGATATTCCTTGATTGTACCAAGTGTCATTGTAGAATAGGGTGACAGGAAGGACATCGCCAAATGGTACGCGCAAGTTTAGTACGCTATCAACTTGATTCTGTACAGGAGCGTAGACAACGCACTCGGTAGGAACTTCCTGAACTGCTAATGTGAAGACACCGGTTCCGCTTTCGTAGTTCTGTTTCCAAAAGCTGACGACGACTGTATATACATCGGGTTTCACAAGTGATGTGTTAATCCATACCTGATATACGCCGTCAATTGTGTATCTATACTGATACTCGATTCCATCCCACTCAACTCCGACTGTTGCCGCGACAACTCCCCTATCTTCCATTAGATTCCAATAAGTCAGGTCCACCCAACCTGCCCAACCCCAGACCTTAGGTGCTACAAAGGAGGATTCCACACTAGTCTGCACAAGTTTGATGGTCAGAGTTGTCCTATTACTAGATGTCGCAAATGCAGCCACAAGTGGATAGGCTGTGAACCTCAAGGTGTATGTGGTCGCATTATACTCCCAAGTATTGAAGTCGAAGTAGAAGTACCCGGCACCTCCCACTGAGGTTCCATTAACGAACTCTCCTGTCAGAAAGGTGCCTGAAAGTGACCAAGAAACTGTGCCATTAGCCAAACCAGTATTGTTCGATGAAGGTACAAGAAGATACACGCCGATTCGAATTGTGTCAGTCCAATTGAACACTTGACTGCCATAGGTTTCAGTTAATGCATCAAGATTCAGCGTTGTTCGGATTTGCTTTACTTCCACCTCCGCAGAGGAACTCATTGGGATATAGTTGGTTTTGTCTGCGGTCACAAATATTGAATAAGTCTTCGGGGTTGCATCTACTGTAGTGATTAGTCCAGTATAATATCCATCCATTCCTGGCACTGGTGATAAGGGCACGCCAATCATGTCATAGAGCCACGTCACAGTTACAGTAGCGCCGATCAGAGGTACATCATTGTATACATCACGAACGAATACTGTGATGTTTATTGATTCACCCTTGAAAACCTCTTGATAAGTGAGGCCATCCACGATTGTCAGCTCTAGATTCAGGCTCAAGATATTGACTGTGATTTGCCCTGAAGCAATGTCATAATTTTCCAGACTGGCTGTCACCGAAACCAGGTAGGTCGTAGCAAGAGGAAGGTCACCAGTATCAATGGCAAATGAGTAATTTCCAGGAGTTCCTTCTGTAAGGCTTCCACCTCGTATGCCAAACTGATAGACAACATTTGCTCCAGAAATCAGAGTGCTACTCAGAGTGTCATTGAAGAGTGCCCATATCGATACACTCTCTCCCCAAACGACATCAGGAACCGATTGAGGTAGAATAATCTCCGTTGGAATTCTGAGAACTCTTATTGAAATCGAAATCTCAGGAATGAAGTAGTCCGCTTTCTGAGCACTCACTACGAGGGTGTAGAGATCGGCATCAAGTGAAGTGGTGTCTAGTGTTATGTTGTATCTTCCATTCCCAATATACACGTAGCTCGATGTTTCAGGCCAGTTGAGATTAAAGATAGCGTCATGTATTGGAACAGATGATGCATCTACATCAACGAGCTCAACGATGGCATAGGTCTGCTCGCCAAAATAGGCATCAGGTGATTCAATCCTGCTCAAGTCGCCCAGCCTAGACCGAATCTGAATTGGAACCTGAACTTCTGCAAAATGATAATTGCTCAAGTCAATCTGTATCACAAGTGCATTCGTTCCACCAGATCCTGCATCAGTACAGTTCACAACAAGTTCATACATCCCTGGAGCAATTACACTTATGCACCATATTGATGGAACAGACCCATCTGACTTGTAAGTTACAGAGATATTGCTCTCTGCTCCTCCTATTGGGAGCGAATGATCCCCATCCATTAATGTGAGAACTACACTTACATTATCACTGATTGGCACAGTTGTCGGAGTCGGCTCATCATAGGTTAACTGTGATTGAATCAACCTGATTGAACCAATGAGGAATACTTCTGAAGCATTACGATAATAGGGAGCTAAGGATGGATTCCACTGAAGTCGAAGTGAGAATGTGTAGAGTCCTACTCCACTGAGCTTGTTTGAATCAACCATAACTGTGTATTCACCTAAGTAGAAGCCAACTCCCCTGAGTACCCAGAAGTCAACATTTTCGATAAGTCCACTGGGACTCAGACAGTCAAACAATATGATGGCATCGCCTATTCCAATTCCAGTTTCATCATCTTCGTAGGAGAATGTAAGGGTCATATTGTCGCCTATAGGAGTCGTTGGAGCATTACCAAGGCTAATGGATCCGACCCTGTTGATGATAGTGGCACCAACCGACGCAGCATCATCTGAGTAGTAAGGTGCAACGGCAGATGGCCAATTGACAAACACTGTGACGTTCCAATTGGTCACTAGAATAGGGCTTATGACTGTTGAATTGATTCCAATTTCATATCCATTGCCCACGAATGACATAGTGAAGTCGTTATCTTGGAGAAGGCTCCCTCCACTGTAGATCGACACTAGGTCCTTAGTCAGCAGGATAGAATCGTCTGTGTTATCATCAATGTATCTGAATGTAAAAGTGATGTTCTCTAGGAACCTGACTTGAGAAGGTGAGCTGACAAAACTGACACTTGCGGGTCGGGCCATCACTGATACAGTCAATGTAATGGAAGAGTCAGTGTAGTAGGGAGCACCAGAGGTCCATTCAGCAGTTACAATAAGACTCTTGACAGTGCCTGGGGTCCCGATTGCAGTAGTATTGACTGAGAGATAATAGACACCATCTCCGCTTATCTGCAGGATGTAGTCTGTACCCTCTAGAAGATCAACTGTGTCTATAGTCAGTGCTATGTTTGCACCCCCAATCGAAGTAGAAGAATCCAAGTCGCTATAGACGACTGTGAAATTCACGAATTCCAGATACGGAGTCGGCAGTGGTGATTCTGTAACATCGATGTATGTGGTGCGCTCTTTGAGTCTGAACGATACATAGGTTTCTGCCGAAAGGTAGAAGGGTG
>JASFEL010000256.1:0-3128 GCA_050124855.1 Candidatus Thorarchaeota archaeon
GGCGCAGATTTCGAGGATGAATATATTGACACTCTTAGGACTGGGGGACTCATCGTTTCAGGAATCCAGAGACGAGGAAAGAAGAGTACAAGGTTCATCAACGAATATGATGTGGAAGGAAACCGTACGCAGAGAGTTGAATCCGTAGGTTCGCCAATAAGCCCCAGTGATATTCTTCCTCTGTATATGAGTGCCAGCATTTACCACTTCAGTCCACTGACAGCCAATGAGATTACCTACTCAACTATTGAATCTGTGAGAGTAGGGAGCCCTCTGATATCTATCGACAGTCAGGGTTTTCTACGAGGCATCGAAGACGAAGAAATCGTTGAGAGAGAGTGGTCGGAAAGAGATGATATTCTTGCACTTGCAGATGTGGTGAAGTTTGATGAGGCGGAACTCAAACTAGCATATGATGCACAATCCGAGCTTTCCGCAGTGACCGAGCTCCTCAATATTGGTCCACGAATGGTTCTGGTTACTCGGGACCGACGAGGCTCCACAGTATATACGCGAAATACACAGAAGGACATTCCACTGGTACTAGCTAACTCCCAGACAGATCCCACCGGTTGCGGTGATGTATATGTCATCTCATTTCTTCTGGAATACATGCGAACGGGTGATGTAAAACGTGCAGGTCTTTTTGGCGCTACATGCTCATCATTCAATGTAGAAACAACTGGTCCTTATGACCTGCCAACTCGAGAACAGGTTGAAAGACGGATGAAGCCTTACTCACAGTCCTGAATGGGAACCCTTTTTCGCTAGTTAGTATGCTGTACAAACCGGTGCAGATAGTGTTAGATGACTTAGACTCGCTAATGGAGAAACATGAAATTGACGGATTAATTGCAGTAGGAAATGCATTTGACACGCCAGATATATTCTGGCTGACTGGATTCAGATCGACAGACCAGATTACATATGTGAAGAATCGAGGAGAGGAACCCGTTGTGGCTTCTTTCTTCAACACATTAGAGCGAGTTGAGAAGGAGAGTCGTATAACAAGGACCCATGACTTGTCAGAGATATACATCGGTCTGATTAAAGAGGGAAGGAGTGCGCGCGAGTGCATAGATCTCTTTGTGGAAGATACAATGAAGAACGTCTTTACAGGGAAGATTATTGGTGTGCCCGATCACATGCCAGCTGAACAACTTGTTATTATCCAAAAAATGGGATATGAAGTAAAAGTGGTCCCAGAGCTGCTAAGAGATGCGCGGGCAGCCAAGTCAGCAGCAGAGATTGATGCTATAAAGAAGGCTGGAGATGCAACAGTGGGTGGGATTTCTAAGCTACTTGAGATGGTTAAGGACTCAGACATAGGTCCCAAAAAGACCTTGATGTATAAAGGCGAGCCATTGACGGTTGGGAGATTGAAGCTGACTCTTGAGCACTTCCTCCTTGACCATGGCGCTGAGGTTGCTTCAGATACAATCTTGGCTGTTGGTAAGCGGGCATTCGACTGGCATTACCTAGGTGCTCCTGAAGATGAGCTGAAGGCTGATGAACCTATAATTCTTGACGTGTTCCCGAGGTTGAAACAGGAGCGTTATGTCGCTGACGTCACTCGCACCTTTGTAAAGGGATCAGTCAGTGAGAAGCTGTGTAACATGTTCGAGTCTGTTCAGATAGCTGCAGGTGCAGCAGTTGATGCTCTTAAGGATGGGGCTAAGATTGATGATGTAAACATGGCATGTTATGAGAGTCTAGAGCGTTCAGGGTACAACTCTCGGAGACTTAATCCCAATGCAACAGAGGGAATGACTCATGGTCTTGGACACGGCATTGGTCTTGAGGTCCACGAGAACCCATCTATGTACGACCGTGAAGCGTACTTCAAGTCTGGTCATGTAATGGCCATTGAACCAGGTGTCTATATGAAAGAGATTGGCGGCGTACGAATCGAGAATGATTATCTCGTCAGCACAGACAGAGCAGTTCTTCTGACTGAAGGCCTCGAAGAGATTCTCTACCTGTAGGTTCATTTACTGAAGTAGGTCATTCTAGGCTAAGCGCAAAGTATGGGCATACTGAAACACACATGCCGCACCCTTCACACTTTTCTGGATCAATAGAGAAGGTCCCCGTCCCCTTGTCCAGAATGATAGCATGATAGACACATGATTTTGGACACAAACCGCATCTTGTGCACTTCTCAAGATCCACCTTCGGAGGCGGCTTTAGTTTTACTCCCTTGTCCAGATGCTTAAGGGCTGTTCCCCTGATGTCATTCACTGAATCATATCCATGTTCATCAAGCCACTTGCTCATCTCTCCGATAATCTGACCATAGACAGTGTCACCAAGCAGAATTGCAGCAGTGCATACCTCGACAGCAGACGCTCCTGCCATCATGAACTCTATGGCATCCTCTCCTGTTGTGACTCCCCCCACTGCTATAACGGGTTTGCTGATACTTCTAGCGATGTCAGCTATACATCTCATTGCAATAGGTTTGAGTGATGCTCCACTCATCCATCCCTCTCCCAAGTCACTGCCGAGCACGGGCTTTCCGGTTTCAATATCAATTCTAAGAACCGGTCCATACGTATTGATCCCAACAATACCATCAACAATAGGCTCCAAGTCCTTGGCTATCTTTGCAACATCTACCTTAGGGCTAAGCTTTGCAAAGATAGGAATGTCCACTGAATCTCTAAGAGCCTTAGCAATCTCAACGTGACCCCCCACATAGTGCGTACTGAACTCGATTGCATTCACTCCTTTTGCTTGGATCTTGGGAGCAATCTCAGAGACCTCCTCTGGTGTATACCCAACACTTGCTATAACAGGCAATCCGGATCCGAGAGCAATCTCATACTCCTTCTCCAACCATCTCTCAATAGGAAGTTCACTCCACAGTTCTGCGTTCAAGATACCGCGTCGTGATTCACGCCTTCCACTGCCAAGAGCTGCCATGTTCGGCTTCGGCACATCCGCTGGTTTGACGCTTACAGTCTTTGCAACCAGCCCTCCTGCGCCTCCAGCTGCAGCGTTGAGTAGGGTCATCCCATCTCTTGAGGTAGGTCCTGCTGCGGTGAATACAGGATTCCTGAACCGCATTCCAGCTATCTCAACCCTAAGGTCTGCCATACCAATTTGAGATGAGTCCCCCAACATAA
>JASFEL010000257.1:0-3127 GCA_050124855.1 Candidatus Thorarchaeota archaeon
TCCAGATTTGGCACTGGTGATATGTGGTGGAGTGATCCTGTATGGGTAATGAACAACACTGAAAGTCTAGCAAGTAGGAATCACCCAGAGGTGTTCATCTACAACTCTACACATATCGGAATCATGTACGTCAAATCTGAAATCGATACTTCGGAGGCATACTACTACCTCATGAAAGAAGACCTCTCAGAGAGAAGTGGTCCGTATCTTTTTACCTATCCAGGCTGGGACTACTTTGACATACAGAAGGCATCAGTCATCCGAATGCCAAATGGAGATTTTGAGATAGCAATGTCTGCCATCAACACAATGACGAGTAAGGGTGACTACGACATCTGGTCGTTGCACACTAACGCGTCCTTCAACTTCAACAATAGTATCCCTCATAGAGCAACTGACTCTTTCTATGATGAGATGTATCCTGATATCGACTACTTAAGGAGTGAGGGCAATCCAATCGTCATTGCGTACGAGGTTGGTGGTGCACCATTTGAGAGACGAACCGGGATGGTGGCAAGTGTTGACAACGGTTCTACATGGAGCGATCAGAACCACCTCAATACCTACCCCGATTACCTAAACAGGCTCGATTTTCCAGGATACCCAGGTCTCGTGTATTATGATATTGGCGGTATGCCATATAAGGGTCCTATGACTTATTCGCCTAGTGTGCTTGGCCATCTGGAAACTGGATTCCTCTATCTTCAGGCATTCAACATCTTTGATTTCATGGGATCACCAGAGCCAGATGCTATCTGGGGCTATAATCCATCAAGTGATTGGGTCGACAACCATCTTCGTGATGTTTCGAACATGGTCGTCGGCGACACTGACTCAGATGGCAGACGTGAGGTCATTGTGTCATATGACTCAACGATGTCAGTCTACGAGATGGTTCATTCCACAAATGGGTCGGGATATATGACATACGAAGAGGCATATCTCTCTGAGCCGTTCATATATGATATCACAGGATTAGCAGTCTATGACTCAGACCACAACGGATGGGAAGAGATCGGGGTTTCCTGTGAACGAGGAGAGGTGTTTGTCTGGGAGTATAGAGATCCATCACATGGTGCTAGCGGGTTTCAGACTTCTATGAAAGCATCATCGCTCTATCTCTATGGCGGTGTAGCTGGATATGTATTGGATAGTGGAGACGTCGACGGCGACTCAAAGGATGAGGTAGTATTCTCAGTATTGACGGGCTCACCCCGAATGAATCTATACATGGTAGACGATGATGGCAGTATTGGATGGAATGTCACTCATGACACCACGCTATTATCCTTAGAGTTATCAGACCTAGATGGTGATGGTACGCAAGAAATCGTATGTGTCCAATGGGGGGAGCAATTCCTTCTTGCATACAATGGATCAGACGGGCAATTGCTCTGGAATTGCACTGTGTTCAGTGCTGACATCGAAGACATAGATATCGGAGACATTGATGGTAATGGATTCAAAGAAGTCGTTGTTGGTTCCGAGGATGGTGTGATATGGGTTGTCAACAATACTGGAGACCTCTGGCACAGCGAATCAGTGGATTTCGGTGATATCTGGGGATTGGTTGTTGGTGATTTCACAGATGACTCTATACTTGGAGTTGCTTATGCAAACGATACCTATGCGGTGAAGGTCATCAATCCATTAGACGGCACCCTTCTCTATGAATCACCGAATGACCTAGTTGGTCATAGCTTTGGACGACAACCAATGGAGGCGTATGACTTCAATCTAGATGGATACGATGATGTCCTGTTCGGTAATGATGTCATGATGAGAATAGTGGATGTTGTATCAGGGTCTATCTTCTATAACTCCACGGTGGATGCAAGACTCATGAACTTGATAGTTGATGATTTTGATGGAGATAATGAAGCTGAGGTTTTTGCACTCACTAAGGATGGAGGGGCATATCTTGTTGAAGTTGGCACTTTAAGGACGCAATGGCACTATGACGCAGAGCTTGTTACACCTGATTCATACAGTCTATTCCAGATTAGTGCTACATCTGGCCACTTCGGTGGTTCTGGAGGAATAGACCTAGCCATAGGCGTTAATGGTACTACACTAGCGGTTTTAGATGGTAGGAGTGGTCTTCCATTATGGGTCAATTTCATCGAGAATGAGCTTGGTCTATTGGCCTCTGCTGACTTTGATGATGATGGTGAGGACTCGGTCGTGACTCTCTATTGGAACTACCCTGCAGAACCGTTATCCTCGTACCTTGATACATTTGATGGCCTCGATTTTTCAGGTCCTTCAATAGAACCGCAATACCTGGCACACATTCCATATTGGGATGAGGATATTGGTTCTGCAATTCAGGGAGCTTGGGCGGCTGATCTTGACCATGATGAGTATGACGAGGTGTTCATCAGATATGATGATAACCACATAGCAATTTGGGATGCGTACACTGGTACAATGATGACTTCAATCTCTAGCGGGAATCAAATAGACATGGTACGGTTCGGTGACATTGACAATTCAGGCAACACTGACTTTGCGTTTCGTATCGATGAAGACACAATTGGGCTAGCAGAAGGAGAAACCTTTGCCAAACTGGGATATATCTATGCACCCACAGGATTCCAGATTGTTGATTACTATATAGGAGACTTCAATGCCATATACCTAGGAGATGAGATAGTTGTTCTCTTTGAGAAACCATTTGGTTCTGAGGCGTATCTCGCGTGGTACAATGGCGATACATATCGATACACGTCCAGTGTCAACTCCACTGATGATAATAACCATCTCGCAGTAGGACACTTCAGAGGTCTATTCACCCTGGATGCAGTCTTTGGCGGAGATGAGAACATTGCTCGTGTGTACAATGGTGGCACAGGTGCTTACATGTGGGAGTATAACATGTTCGCAGACATAGAGGAGATCGATGCGGGTTACTTTAACGCAGATAGCAATGAAGACTTTGCATTGAGCTCAGGTATGCAAGTCAGAGTAATAGATACACATCCATCTGTTGAAGATGAGATGTACTCTGTGTCTCCAGGAGCATCAATAAGAGAGATCCATGCCGCTGATGTGCATCTTAATGATGGTGTGGATGAACTAGTGTTGAATCTCAGGTATCTAGGTGTACATGGATACGACGATTCCA
>JASFEL010000258.1:0-3111 GCA_050124855.1 Candidatus Thorarchaeota archaeon
AGAACCCTGATGGAAGTAGGAAGGAGAAAGCTGGTTGGAAGCGCTTCGGATTTCCTCTGTTCTATCAATCAGATGTTTTAGAGGCTCTGGATATATTGACTTCTTTGGGCGTCAAGGATTCCAGAATGCAGGAGGCCATTGACTTAGTCAGTTCGTTACGAGATAAGGATGGGAAGTGGGCTCTCAAGAACACATACAATGGGAAAATGCACTGTGAAATTGATGAAAAAGGACAGCCATCTAAATGGATAACATTGAGAGCACTCAGAGTCCTTCGAAGATTCTACGAGGGTCTATAGCCTGTGAGCAGGGATTGTGACCTTGTAATCCGAGGATATGTGCTGACTTCTCAGTTCCATAACCCCAATTCCGACACCATAGCAGAAGACTGTGGGTTCGGGATTCATTTTGATGAATAGGGCCTTCTTAAGAATCTCAGGATCTACTTTTTGACTCATCTTCAGTATATACTTCTGACTGAATGCCCACTGCCCGTCTGAGTCATCGAAGGGCACTAACTCTGCCATTCCTCTGAACATAACATAGCTTGCAGGAGCGAAGCGAATAATGTGGTGGGGAAATGTCACGACAAGCGACACATTGGGATTGCGTCTGATATGCCTGACTTTTGCATAACCATCCTCGGTGAGTATGTACAGAGCAAATTTCGACTTAGGCGGTGAAACACCGTACAGGATTCCAGTGGAGTGCGGTCGTCCTTTTGCATCAACTACTGATAGAACTCCGAAGGTCTTCTTTCGAATCTCTTTTTCGATGAAATCGAATGTGAATCCCCGATCAGACAGGCTCACCCACTCCTGTTGAGACGCTTGTACATCTTCACATTGTTCTTGTATATGTTCAGAAACTCCTTGAACAACTCATCGTAGATATCTCGATTAGCCGGATTAGGAGTGAACTCCTTCTCAATCTGTATGAGACTGGGGATTTCATCAAAAGAGCATAGACCAAGACCCACTGCTCCAATGAGGGCGGCACCCCTTGCATTGGCATAGATTGGATTTTTCACTTTGCGAATAGTGCGATTCAGAACATCAGCATAAATCTGACACCAGACGTCAGACTGCGCACCGCCGCCGATGATATTGAGTGGATCCATCTCTCTCTTGATGAACTTCTCAACCAATTCCATGAGCCAGCGGCTGTTGTATGCAACGCCTTCAAACACTGCACGAATCAGATCCTCTCGTTTCACAGGGAGCGATACATTGTGAAAACCGCCCCTTAAGGTGTGATCCTCAATAGGAGTTCGTTCTCCATAGAGCCAAGGCGTGAAGATCAATTTGTGGCTACCTGGCGGCACCTGCTCAACGATTGAATCAAACTCCTGGTATACCTCATATTTGCCATATCGTTCGGGATCATCGGGGAAGAATAGATTGTCCCTGAGAAATGTTAGACATGCACCCGCTGATTCCTGCTCATTCGCAACAAAGTAGCGTCCTGGAATCGCAGAAGGTAATGAAGCCATGTTGTGTGACAGGTCCGTCTTCTTGAATGGCACATGACAGAGAACCCAGCTGCTAGTGCCGATATAGACATGCCCTTCATAGTTATGCACTGCTCCTGATCCAACAATCGCGGAGTGCAGGTCTGCTGAACCTACCACAACCTTAGTTTCCGGATTGAGTCCAATCTCATCAGCAACATCCTTTCTTACATCACCTAGAATGTCTGTAGAGTACATCAATGGAGGTAGCTTCTCACGATGGATGCCTATCTTCTTAATCAGTCCGTTGTCATATTTCATATTGTGAATGTCACGAGTATCAGTGACCCAATGAAGCATGATAGAGTCATACGAGGCAGCAAACATTCCTGTCAGCTTAAGGTTGAGATAGTCTTTGCATTCAAGAAAATTGAACGTCCGCTCGTAGATTTCAGGATGTTCGTTCTTGAGCCACAAGATGTGAGCGATTGGGTCTTTCCCGCTATTCGTGGGGATTCCGGCTGTCTTCCGAAGCCATCGCAGTATATTCAGAAGACCATAGCCCTGAATGTTAATGATGCCTTTCAGTTTCTTTGAGATGTATGGCTTCCCTCTCGTGTCCATCCAGATTATCGCATTCCAGAGATGATTACCAGCTTCATCAACAGCCACGGTACCTGACCATTGGCTTGAAACCGAGATCCCTGCAATTTGATCGACTGGAACGTGTCCACCCTCGACAAGGCGTCTGGAGCAATTCTTGAATGCAGTCCACCAGAGTTCTGGGTCTTGCTCAGCACCGCCGCCTTTTATCAGCTCTAGAGGGGTTTCCTCAAATTCGAATGCCAGTACCTCACCGCATGAGTCAGTCAATGCGATTTTCATCGCAGATGTACCATGATCGACAGCAAGGAGGTATTTGTTATCACTAGTTGCCATCGCGAATCCCAGTATGGTTTGTCAAACCGTCATATATGAGATTCGAGAGGACTATATATCGATATACTCAACCTTCCCTTCATGATTTATAGACTCGATTATGAGCGGAGAGCCTTCACCGGTAACTTCCTTCAGTCCGAGGTAGTCCTTCATCATGAGCAAGACATCCATAGGAACAACACACCCCTCAGGGGGCAGTACACCCTTCTCTGTAATCTTCCCTCGCTGCATGAGAATGGCACCAATCGCAGCAGGGATGCCAGTAGACTCTCCCATGGCTTGCCCTATTGATGCTAGGGAGAAGCTATACTCGTGGGCCTTTCCGTCAAGAGTCCCGCGAACTCTGATCTTAAGACAACCCCTCTGCTCACCAAAGTTGACCTCTTCGAGGATTTTCTCTCTTTGCTCCAGAATGTAGGAAATAGCGAAATTGAAAGGAATGACCTGTTGGCCTCTGACGTCGATGGGATCTTCGCTCACCATCCCTATACGTACAATTTCCCGAATCAGATTGTAATACTTGGGAGGTATGACGCACCCCAGATTAGTGACTCTTTTGCACTTGATATAATTCGGGAGGGTGATGGTTTCTGGGTGAGGATAACAATAACTCCGGTAGGTTCCAACTATTGGGTACTCGACATCTTCCTCCAAAGCGATGCCGCTCTCTTCGAAGTACTTGACAGTGGTGAACTTGCCATCAAGATACATTGGAATATCTG
>JASFEL010000259.1:0-3107 GCA_050124855.1 Candidatus Thorarchaeota archaeon
CCCCCAAATATACAACTAGAACTTTATAGGTACCAATCCGCAGCATTGGCCAGAGAAAGGGCGGTCAGAGTATGTCTGAGAAATTAGGTCAGTTGGATTTAGTATTTGTAGTTGATAACACGGGCTCTATGGGGCCATATATCGACGTCACCAAGAGAAAGATCCTTGAGATAATTCGTACAATAAAGAAGGAGGAGCTCTGTCATCGGCTGCGAGTTGGATTGGTCTCCTATCGTGATCACCCACCGGAAGAGTTGACATTCGTAACTCAGAAGTATGAGCTATCTCCTGATACTGGTAAGATTGAACAGAATATCATGCAGATGTCTGCAGATGGTGGAGGCGATGGACCCGAAGCTGTGGATGACGCTATGGATGCCGCTAACCGGATGGAGTTTCTTTTGGACGCTGCTAAGGTTGTCGTGCTAGTGGCTGATGCGCCTCCACATGGTGTTGAGGAAGGCGACAGATGGCCTGATGGTCCTCCAAGTGGAATAAAGTGGGATGTCGAAGCCAAGAAGGCATATGATAAGGGAATCGTCTACCACACTGTGGGCTGCTTCCCTGAAGTGAAAAACTACGCACATGCTGTACGCGTATTTCAGGAGATTGCTGAAACAACTCAGGGCAAGTTCTTCCCTCTCAATGAAGCAGAGCTCTTGGTGAAAATCATAACTGGAGTCGCGATTGAAGAGATAGACAAGATTGCTATCCAGAAGTCAATCTTGGAAGAAATGGGGGTCTCAATGGAAGAGTTTCCAGCAGATGAGGAGCTAACCGATGAGAAGATTCACGAGTTGGCGGCCAAGGTCCGAAGCACAGGCATGACGAAGCGCGCTGTAAGACACGCTCCTGCAGCTGCAGGAGAAAAGGACGTTGAGGGCTTTATCCTTGAACCTGAGGAGATTTCTGAAGCTGATATCAGAGAAGCAGTGCGACAGCTGAAGAAGAAGTCTGACAAGTGAAATTCGCATGTGTGTGGTGACCAGAGCCAACAAGGCTTACTGGTAGGAGGGGGGGAGTTATGAGGGCATGTTACAGAAAATAGGCCCTGTTAGCCGCCTGACCACCACACATGTAGTGTACTGTACTACATCTTAATAAGCACTACTCTCGAAATCTGTGAGCTGGCGCTCATCTAATTATATAACATATGTTAAGCAGAGGTTGCCAAAGCGCAATCCTATTCAATGAGTCCTATGCCCGCACAATGAGGTCCATCTAATGAGTGAAGAACATCGATACGAGCTTGAGAGCAATTGGGTACGCGAGAAGATTGTCACCATTGAGATTGATGGCAAGTCAACATTCGAAGTAGCGACTCCCCCTGATTTTTGGCCAGAGTCTCCCAAAGAACTAATCTCACCTGAGGATCTCTTCCTTGCTTCTGCGGTATCATGTTACGGAGTGTCCCTCTCTGGTGTTTCCAAGCGATTTCATGCGGAATTCACTACCTTTTCAATATCGGGAGAAGGTACACTTGTAAAAGGGGAGTTTGGCTGGGAGTTCGACAAGATATCGATGTTCGCAAAAATAGTGGTTCCTACAGAGAAAGATCGAAAACGAATGGAAAAGGCCGCTCAAAGGGCGCACGCATATTGCCTTGTAACCAATTCGATGAAGTGCACTATTCACCTTGAGACTGAGATAGTTATAGGCTGAACACCCTTGAGAGAATCTAGTCCTCAACCTGCGGAAGCAATATTTCTGTTTGATAGTCTGCTCCGCAGTCACAGCTAAACTTGGCAGACCAACGCTTAGGAAGGGGTACATTGAATTCATCCACTACATCCTTGAGGCTGTTCTTTATTCCTCCAATTAGCTTGACATAAGCTCCTGAGAGTCGCTGAACCTCTTCGGGAAAATCAAAGTCTGAGAGGATGTATTTCACTCCTTTCTTGCATTCGGGACAAGTGGTGAGCATCAAATGAGTTCCATCGCCGCAGTTCTTACATTTCACTTCAACATGACTGAAATTCGGAGCAACCGGAGCTACTGGAGTCAGGTCTACAGGATGTCCACAAACATAGCAATAGTAACGGAGATCGACCTTGGGCATTTTCCTAACCTCAGGACTTTCTTATCCTACCCATGTCAATAACAGCTCTAAAAGTATTGGCCTGATGTGACCAAGCCTCCGTTTGAGATAAATCAATCAGACTATCTCATAACTCAATCATTTCTTCGTGAGGACTCCAATATAGAGATTCCTTGGACCGTATGTCTTTGTGAGTTTCCACCCCGCCCTCTTCGCGATTGCTGCCATTTCGTCTGCATTGACCATTCGAAGAAGCCACCAACAACCTGCATGTCCTTTGTATTTGAGCCGTATCTTAACTAATCCAATTGGTTTTCCATTGACTCTATTCCTTTCATGATACTTATGATGCTCTGGATTGTCAGTATCTTCAACATCTCTAGTCTGAGCAAGAATGACCGCATCGGATTTTGTGATGCGATGGAGGTCTCTCAGCATTGCCACTATCTTGCCCTCATCACCAAGTACTCCAAAGTTGTTTCCAAATAGGAGGACCGTATCGAATGTGTTCTCAGGGAATTCTAGATTATCAGCAGACATGAGATGAACCTCTCTTACTCCCCTCTTTCGTGAAGCATCCACGGCTGCTTGAGAAATGTCTATTCCAACAACTTCATGGCCTTTCTCTTGAAAGTGGAGTGCTACCCTTCCCGCACCGCATCCGATGTCGAGAACCTTTCCTTTTACCTCAACACTCGCAAGCTTGCCACTCTCATGCCATTCTGAGAAGGGTGCAGTGTATTGGCTCCCCAGGCTCTCAGTGGTGTATCCATCATCTCTCTCAATCTCGTGTTTTGCATCCTTGCCGGAAACTGCATCGCTCATTATCATTCCAAAGATGTCGGGCATGGTGTATTTCTAGATTTGATTGTGGAAAAGGTATTCGGTCGATAATGGAAACCACACCGAATATGACAAGCGTTAAATGAAATGACACTTACCTATACACCCGCGTGAGGGGAAATCATTTGAGTTCGCCACAACCTGATTCAGCTGCATATACCGTGAATATTACTGTTCACGGAGGGAAGAAGGATGCCGTAGAAGCATCCGTTAAGGAACACCTTGT
>JASFEL010000260.1:0-3105 GCA_050124855.1 Candidatus Thorarchaeota archaeon
TCATAACCGATGGACTTGACTAGCGTCCAAGCATTAGGTACATCAATCTGGTCGTCCCAGTAGTTTGGGATGTCAACATGCCATCGCTCATCATGCCAGTCGTTCAAATCAGGATTGCGAAGAACGTCAGAAACTGTCATCTCAAGTGAATCAATCCCGACATCCAAACTAGTACCAGAATATCCGCCTGGAACTGAAAGAGAACCAGTAGCTGACGTTGACGAGTCAATTTGAACTGCACTGGAGTTTTCAAGAATGCCAGATATGTAGGTGGATAGTGCCTTACCAGAGCCGCTCAGATCGTTGCTGGCAAGATTACCAAACGGTGTGTCCCCATCGTTGTCAATAGGGCTGTAGGTCGATGAAGGATTGACCAACGGTGAATATCCATTATTTGCAGGTGCTACAAACAGCAAGACTAAGAATATAGCAAAGAAACTACATTTCCTCAAAGGCATAGACCTCCATTGTCAATCCTCTCTCATGACCCCGATACATTGTCACTAACGTGCAGCTGGTGGTGCTGTGCGAGTTGAGCAATTGCACTCTCACATAATAAACAATGGCGTTCCAATCTGTTCTTCAGACAATCACCCTTGACGCTTTTTCGACAACTCGAATTTTGCTGATGAGTTCACTACAAACATATTCGCGGAGGGTTTTACTAGAAATGACTCTTCTCTACTCCTTGAAGAGATAAGAGCTGTATCCTACAAATCGATAGTCCAGCCGATCCTTCAGGTCTGCAAGAAGTCCGAAGACATTATTCTCTCGATGGTCACATGGATGTACGCCGATCTGGACGGGTCCGCCCAACTCGATCTCCAGCAATTGATTGGTAAAGGATGTTGATTTCGTTCCCTGACTGATGAGTAGGTCTGCAGTTGTCAAGACTGATGAGTCGGAGAAGCGATGAATACCATTGCCTATCACGCAGTATCTTAGCCTGGCGTCCTGTGCTGAACCAGCGACTCGTTGAGGCGCCTTCCACAGAGGAGGCACAAATCCAACTGGGTCGTTCCCGATTGATTCAGAAACCATTGTTCGCCCTGACTTGATTCTTGGCAAGACTCGGTCTCGTTCCATCTTCTGAAACTCGTCTAGTGAACCGGATTTTGTAAAATGGCTGTAGCCATGAAGAGAAACTTCCAATTGAAGAGAAGCGAGAAACTCAGAGAAAAGAGGATTATTCTCTAGACTGTTTGACTTCTTGAGTGCATACATTGGAGTAACAAGTAGCGTGAAGTCAGAAATTCCAAGGTCAATCAGCATATCATATGTGGCTACGACATCATCCTCGAATGCAGGACTAACATCATGAAGTGAAAGAAGAGCTATGCCGTCCTCCACATATTGATGTCCTTTATTCACTCTGTCCCCCCCATATGGTGGTGCTTAGCTTCTTGAAGAACACCACTCTTTATTGCACTCATCTCTCGATTGGATCTAACTAGGATATACGATTCCATTGCTTATACGCAAGGTCCATATCTTTCTCTGTGATCGTCTTGCGACCTGCATGCTCAGTGAGTTCAAAAGCACGCTTTGCAAGATTCTCTCCGATCTCCTCAAGAATCTGCGCTAATCGCTCAGCACCCTTGTCACTGACGCGCCCAGCGCCAGCCTTTCTAATCAATCTGTCAACAGGCGCTACCGGAATTATCCTGTCCTTTCTAGCTCTTGGCAAAACTTCTCTCTCCGCGTATTAGGCATACACTGGGCTATTCGAAGCTGAATGATATTTAAAGCCTCTTACATCTCCCCGTGATGCCTTTAAAGGCCTAAGAGGGCTTTTCTGACACTCTTGAGGTTTCTATTGAGAACAAAGAAAAGCGCGCCTAACCCGTTCGAAGTGTAATAATAATCGCCTGAGCAACCTGATTTTTCAGAACATCCAAGTTCATGTCCTCTTCGGCTTTCTGAACATCGCTTGGCTTTCCACGTGTAACAGGATGTTTTGGCGCGAGTGTACAACAGGAGAGACCTTCCTCTGCAAACTTGTAAGTTCCAATCTTATGAGCCAGGGCTTCAATGTCCGATTTGTCGTCTCCGGCACATGGTCTGAGAATTGGAAAGTCGCAGACTGCTGTATTGATTGCTCTCAGATTCATTGTTGTCTGTGAGGCCTGCTCCCCAATAATCTCCCCAGTGACGATTGCATCCGCATTCTCCATTATGGCAATCTCTCTCGCCATTCTCAGCATGTTCCTCTTACAGAATATACAGGTCATCTTTGGTGGGCCATGGGTCTCAGCCTCACTAAGATCTTCTCCATGGGGGACAATATAGAGCTTGACTTCAAAGTTGTGAATGTAATTAGCTAGCAATTGTGCTTGCTCTGTCACAATGGCCTTACAGTCATCGTTTGTATAAGGAGTGTTGTCGAAATTGACAAACACAGGAATACATCCTCGCTTCATCACCTTAAAGGCGGCAATAGGAGAGTCTAAGCCGCTAGAAAGGGTACACACTACTTTACCTTGCGACCCCGTAGGCATTCCACCCACACCATCAATGGTTTCTGTAAAGAGGTATGCACTCTGATTTCGAACCTCAATGTATAGCGATTGTTCTGGAGATGTAAGGTCCACAGAGAGTTCCAGCTCTGGAAGGCCTACCAGTATGGCGGCACCAAGTTTCTCCCTGACATCCTGACTTGAGTAATCATGAGTTCCTACCCTTCTGGAACCCACTGCGAAAGACTTGCTCTTTGTAAAACTCCCTCGTGCCATCTCCACCCCTTTTTCAAGAATAGCATCTAAATCGGATTCAATCACAACAACAGGAGAAACGGAGACAACACCGAATATATTGGATACTATGTCGCTGGCCTCTTGGGTCATTTCTGTGACAATGAAGATCCTGCCGTACTCCTTTCGCACCTTAGAGAACTTGACACCAGCCTCTCGCATTGCTGATTTGATGTGCTTGATGAGCAAGTCTTCCATACGCTTTCGTGTCTGTTTGGACTTGATTCCAATTTCGCCGTATCTGACAAGTACTTCGGAGTATTCTGGGCTCATACCATATATCCTCGGGACAAGCAATGTGAATTGCAGTTCACGGATAAATCATTGCCAACAGGAAGTGCATTCGGGGGATAAT
>JASFEL010000261.1:0-3102 GCA_050124855.1 Candidatus Thorarchaeota archaeon
AGGTCGGATACAACAAGGTCTTTGGTTATTACATAGAGGTGACTAAGGCTAATCTCAAGATGGTCCCTGATGACTATGATAGAAAGCAGACTCTCACAAATGCAGAGAGGTACATCACTCCAGAGCTGAAGGAGAAAGAAGCTGCAGTCCTTGCAGGAGAAGATAAGATCAACGCTCTCGAATTCGAGATCTATGAGCAGCTTCGAAATCAGGTAAGGGACTCTATTGATGAACTCAGGACCGACTCGAAGGCTATTGCGACTGCTGATGTCCTATCATCATTAGCCGAGGTTGCAGTGAACAGGAGATACGCTAGACCTAAGCTAACAGAGGGGACGAGAATAAAAATCGTGGAGGGCAGACATCCTTCACTTGAGATGATACTGGGTGCTAATGAATTCATTCCAAACAACGTCGAGATTGGTGATGGAGGCAGCTCACTCATTATCGTGACAGGCCCCAACATGGCAGGCAAGAGCACGTTCATGCGACAATGCGCTTTGATTGTGCTCCTTGCACAGATGGGATCCTTCGTGCCTGCTAAGTCTGCAGAGATAGGTCTCGTGGACAGGATTTTCACTAGGGTTGGAGCCTTTGATGATCTCACAGCTCGTCAATCGACTTTCATGGTAGAGATGATTGAAACCGCCAATATTCTCAACAATGCAACTGAGCGGAGCCTGGTCATTCTAGACGAGATTGGTAGAGGCACATCAACTTACGATGGCATGGCTCTCGCATGGGCAGTCGCAGAACGGATAGTGCAAATGAAGTCTCGGGCTATGTTTGCCACTCACTTCCACCAACTCACGGAGATGGCAAGCACTCATCATGGCGTGAAGAATGTACACACTCTAGCGAGAGAGTCTGGTGACACAATTGTGTTCCTGCACAAAGTAGTAGATGGTGGAACCGATAAAAGCTATGGCGTCCAGGTAGCAGCTTTGGCTGGCGTCCCTGACGAGGTTGTAAAGAGAGCGCGTTCCATGCTGGCAAGGTTGGAGAAGGAGAGTGTGGTCAATCTAAAGGGAAACGGCGAATCCTATGATTCAATTCAGACAAGCTTGGAAGCACTCACCATCGACGATCCTCTAGTTGAACAACTAAAGCACATGGACCTAGAACGGACCACGCCCCTTGATGCTTTAGTCAAGCTGAAGGAGCTGCAAGACGAGGCCCGATCAAGAGAAGACTAAATTCATGAGAAACCGCATATGAGTAGACATACCTCTGCAATACTAGTGCTCACGAAAGCAAACGAAATCTGCGTAGTTGCGTTGGTGCGTTAGATTATATTATTAATTGAGGAAATTACACATAATAGAGGTCAACGTTTCTTGACTTGCTGGTCAAGGTTGATAGAATAATATGTACCCTTGTCTAGTATTATGTGATGATAATGAACTCGGATGAAGTGTTTGATGCAATTTCTCACCCAATGAGAATAGATATTCTCAAGACCCTCTCAAAGAAGCCAATAGGATTTGCCGATCTTAAGAGAGAACTCCGGATTTCAAGTAGTGGACTCCTGGATTTTCATCTCAAGAAGATGGCACCTATTGTAGAGAGGGATAGTGATGGTCTTTACACTCTCAATCAAGCAGGCTTTTCTGCAATATATGCAGTGAATGTTGTTTCACGGAAGGGCTGGCAGAGAAGAGCTCTCTTCAGCAATATATGCGTATACGTTGTGATGAATGTCTACATGTGGTTTGCAGTACCCGAGTTCTTTCTTCTGGTGCTTATCCCCACCACCGCTTGGACTCTTTTCTATGCTTATTGGTCAATAGTGAAGAGAAGGGTGCACCTAACAGGTCGAGAAAATAAGAAAATGGAAATTGGAGACGAAGGTCAAAATGAGTAATGCAGTGAGCATGAGAAATGTCGTGAAATCGTTCGGAGAATTAATAGCTGTAAATGATGTATCATTTGAGGTTCAAGAGGGCGAGATATTCGGAATCTTGGGACCCAATGGAGCTGGGAAGACAACAGCTATCAAAGTCCTTATGGGCCTATTAGATGCAGACTCGGGTTTAGCACATGTCTTTGGAATCAGCTCTAAAGAGGACCCCATTGGTGTCAAGAGAATTGTAGGGTATGTGCCTGAGGAACAGCAGCTCTATGAGTCCCTGACACCCAGAGAGATGTTCGAGTTTATAGCTTCGGTTAGAGAGATTCCTGAAGAAAAAGCTAGCAAGCGAGTAAAGGAATTTGTACATGCTCTCGATTTTGAGAAGTATTACGATGCAATGGTTGTTACCTTGTCTCAGGGAAATAAGCAGAAGGCGATGCTCATCGCAGCGCTCCTTCACAAACCTAAGCTCTTGATCCTTGACGAGCCATTCTCTGGACTTGATGTTCGTACAGCTTCGATCATGAAGGATGTCATAAAGATTCACACTGAAAACGGCGGCTCTGTATTGTTGAGCACACACATAATGGAAGTAGCTGAGGCAATGTGCGATCGTGTGGGAATCCTTGATGAAGGCAAGCTAGTCGCTGTCGGCACACTTGAAGAACTGCGAGGTGTATCAAAGAGAGAAGGAGCAACTCTGGAGAAAGTCTTCCTCGCTTTGACTGAGCAGGAGGATGAAGTACGCGAGGGCATTGACCAGCTCAGGGAGGCACTTGCGCAGTGAAATTCTCTGAACGATGGAAACTTGCAGGAATCATATCAGCAGAGGTGAGGTTCAAGGGCTATCTGGAGATGAATCCATCAAATCTTGCGAGAGTGAAAGAGAATCCTGAGAAAATCGCTCGAAGTGTTAAGTCTAACAGCCGATTTAGCACTTTCATAACAACTGCTCTCATATTCTCACTAGCCGTCCTAACTGCAGTTATGGCCTTTGTAGATGAAAGCATCGGTGTTCCCCAGACACGTTTGGCAGTGGGACTCTCAATCTTTCTGGTTCTCAGCTTTGTATTGCTGATATTTCTCAATCTGTCTGTGACCACTGGCTTCTTCACTGCTGACGTCATGAGTTTCCCTGCAACTCTCCCATTAAGCAAAAGGAATCTCGATGAGTTATCACTGCTTGCATTCATCAGAGTCTTTCTTGCGCCAACAATATTGATTCTCACGATCTTTCCAGTCATCACTCT
>JASFEL010000262.1:0-3098 GCA_050124855.1 Candidatus Thorarchaeota archaeon
ATCATCATTCCATGAGGTAATAACATGAAAAAACTACTATTCGTTATAATTCTGCTTTCTGGTTGCGCTTCAGCAGCCCCGCAGCATTCCCCTGTACCAGAAGATCAGTTGAGTACGGTACAATGCGATGACTTATTCGCTTCAGGTAAATCAATCAATCAAGAAGCAATCAAAATGATTGAGGAAGATGTAAAGCTTGCTGGGGCACTAAAGCAAATCGCACTATCGTATTACACCGTATATACAATATCTTGTCTGGAAGCTCACAGCGACGAGTACAATCGTATTCGTGACTATGTTGCAGACCAGCAAGCCAACCTGTACGATCTCCATGTGGACTCGGCTGAGGTTGCTGAGTGCCGTAATGGTGTAGGTATGTAAGAATTCCCTGCATTTCCGCAGGAATCCCAAGCACTGAGGGTTTCAGTGTAGTTAAAAAGAGAAGAGAAAATCATGAAGGTAAAAACTGTACACTACGTAGATGGTATCAACGTCGCTGACATGACTGATGAAGAACTGGTTGCGAAGATCGCTGATGCAGAAGGCAAGATCAAAAGCCTGCGCAAGATCGAAACCGAATCAACCAAGATCAATCAGGAAATCGCTCGCGTTGAAGCATTCATCGCAGACGTTGTCAAGCACCTCGATGCTCGTGCTTCTTAATCAGTAGCATCACTTCGGGGGGCTTCGGCTCCCCTTCTTTTAATAAATAACCATGAGGAAATATCAATGGAAGTCAAAGTAATTCGTGTTCCGGGTCGTACATCAACAATCGAACTGCCAGAAGGTAGCACAGTAGGTGAAGCTTTGAACCGTGCCGACATCAGCCTGTCTTCAGGTGAGTCATGCAAGGTAAATGGTAACACCTGTGATCTGGGCGACACTCTGAGCGAAGGTGATCGTGTTATTGTAGCCAAGGGCGCAAAGGGCAACCAGTAAGGTAGCAACCTGACTGGCAGGGAACTCCGTGTCTCTTGATGAGTCGGGGCGGGGTTCCCTGTTTTATTAACTAACCTTGGAATTGAATATGATTAATACATCACGACATCGGGAAATATTTGATCCCTTGTCTCATAAACATCCTATTCATATAATCGGAGCCGGGGCTACAGGGTCGAGACTGTTCGCATCCCTTATCGAGCTAGGCTTCGATGAAATCAACGTGTATGATTATGATCACGTTGAGAATCACAACCTCGCTAATCAGTTATTCTTGATGGAGGATGTGGGTGAGTTGAAGGTTGACGCTCTTAGTTCTTGGGTGAAAGCAAAGATCGGAGAGGATTTACCAAACTGTAAATTCATCAACACTTCTTTGCCTGATGACCAAGTATATCTGGACGGAACTGTGTTCCTGTTGACAGATACTATGTCGAGCCGAAAGGAAATTTATGAGGCGTGTATTGCCGGCAATCCTGACATTGACCGAGTAATCGAAACACGTATGGCGTCCTCCTTTGGGAACGTCTATTCTTTTAACCCTGAACAGCACGGCAACCATTGGCTAGATACGTTGATTGACGACAATCTGGCTGAGAAGTCTTCCTGCGGTAGCAGTATCAGTGTTGGAGCAACAGCCAACATCATAGCGAATGCTGCGGTGTGGCAATTCATGTTGTCTTTGAATGATCCTGATGCAGCAGATGATATTGTTGACGTGTTCCTTCAACCATTTTGTGTGAGTACAAGATCATGGCCGAAAACAGCGGAAAAGACTATGCCCCTATAGTTCAGTGCATTGAAGATATGGCTGAAGCAATGGCAATGGAGCTAGTCGGAGCAGAAATTAACCTATTACCGGACGGATGTGTTCTTCGTCAAGATGAACACGATCCAATGCTATGGCTGGCACACTACCCAATCTACAGAGCAGGTGAACCTATCTGCATCTTCTTCTATTTGAAAGATGAAGACGGTCTTACAGACTTGTCATTCGTAGGAGCAGAGCAAGGTGAAGTTGCTTTCCATTTAACCACCGATGAGGTACTTACGCTGGAAGATCTCTGGGAGTGGCTCTCAAGAAACTATGAGGTGAGTAATGAAGAAGAAACAGAACAGCAAGAAAGTGCTTAGCATTCCAGCTAATGTGAAGGAAGAGCTTCCAGAATCGAAGCCAAAATTCACAGTACAAGCTGGTAGCTTAACCGCGAAGACATCTCCAATCCTCCCTGTTGAAGCAACACACACCCCAACAGTCTTTTATACACCGAAAGCATGGACAAAGATCCGCCGTGCAGTTGATAAGTGTACGAAAGAAGTTGGTTGGTTGGGTATTGTCGAGCGTCAAGGGGATGACTATCTCATTGAAGATATCTTCATTCCTAAACAAACCGTCAGCCATACAGAGACAGACATCGATGCAGAGGATATGGTTGATCTCGTAATGTCTCTCGAAGAACCTGACAAACTTCTGTATTGGGGACACTCTCATGTAAATATGGGTGTGAGTCCAAGTGGACAGGATGAACAGCAAACTGCTGAGTATCTGGAGCATGCAGATTTCTTCATTCGTGGTATCTATAACAAGAAAGGAGAAGCGAAGGTTGATGTGTTCGATATGAAACTCGGCCTTGTGTTCCAGAAAGTATCAACCAAGATACTATACAATGCTTTGACGGAAGAAGAAGAAAAAGCATTTGAAGCTGAACTCAACAAGAATGTTATCGAGCGTACTTATCAAACCTCTAATTATGGAGCTGGTGGTATGTTTGATGATTGGCCTACACGTTCTCCTCGCTATGCTGGACAACCAGAAAAGAAGGAAGACAAACGATCAGTAGGTCGATTAAACCCTTTTGTATCAAGATCGTTCGGAGGTGGCTGGAATGGCTGAAGTAACTGAAAGCGTAACAATACCCAATGGTCAAATTTCTGATCTCGAAGTAAAGCTGCGAACAAGAGCAGTCGAGATGAATGACTATAAGCGAGGGGCTTTGGATCAGATCAAGGCGATGCGTCATCTGCGAAAAAGAATTAACATGGGGAATTCTCCTGAATTACAGAGCTTCCTTGATACACTTGAGAGTAGGCAAGAGGAGGATCCCGCTAGTTATGATTGGTACAACACATTAACCAAATACCTCTATTCATCCTCTTCT
>JASFEL010000263.1:0-3095 GCA_050124855.1 Candidatus Thorarchaeota archaeon
GGTCGGCCATCAAGACCTCTTATCCATCCGTCGTAGTAATCACGTCTACCCCATTTGTTGACTCTCGACTTAGCATGACTCCGCCATTCTTCTCTAAGCTTCTTGTCAAGCTCTTCGAATCCAGCAGATACACTAAGCAGGGCTGTCCGTACTTTTGCTCCGTCATCGGCGTTACCCCCAACCATCTTACCTAGCTTATTATCGGAGCCACCGAACATGAAGGCATAGTTGAGGTTCTTAGCCATGTTGTAATGTACAGGATAACCAGCAGCGTGGATATTCCGCATATTGATATAATGGAGAGTTGATTCATCCTCCTTCTTACCGTACAACATGGTATGAGTAAAGGAAGGGTCTCCTACTCGGGCAGCCAGCATCCTGTTCTGGCAACCATCTGAATCCACACTGACTAACTCCATACCCGGAGCAGCAATGAATATCTTTCGGAGCATCTTGCCCATGAAAGCGTTCAGATTGGGGATGTTGACAATTCCCCTGTGAGTAGCACGTCCTGTTTCCGCAAGGTTTGCAACAGAGGAGGCTATCCTGCCATCCGGTCTGATGAGACGGAAGAGACCCTCTACGAGTGATTGACGGTGACGTATTTGAATCCGCTTGGCAAGCAGCTTTCCTTCGCCATCCTCTAATCCGAGAAACGGATCATCCTTGGTTAGCTTAGGACTCGTCTGTTCTCCGTCGTCATTCGTATTCCATTCCTTTGGTGTCCATCCCTTATCCAAGAGATAGGTTTTCAGTTCGGCGTTACTATTTAAGTTCACCTTCCTGAAGTCAACACGACAATATGGACCACCGATATTATGCTCTTTTGTACACTTACCAGTTGCTTCGAGCCACTTCCTTGTGTTCGCATGTAAAGCACCAGATCGTACGAACGGTGTCTTCACATACGAATAGCTTCCATCCTTGCTACGCTTCTCCTCGATGATTCTCTTCATCGGCAAGCGGTCTTCGAGAGCACGGTCGATCCGAGCAATCCATCGCTCTGTCGTTCTTAGGATGTGGTGCATCCAATCTTGATCTACGAGCCATCCATACTGCTCCTGCTTACCTAAGATCTCGAAGAGGCGCGTGGTGAGCCATGAGGCGAACTCCCACTCGTACCCTTCCATTTCTTTGAGTAACTCATTGTAGACCAAGTGCTGAATCTCAACATCTTCTGTACAGCGATGACGCATAGCTTCTGAATATTGAGTCCAGTCTTCGTGAGCCGGCTTTCCTCTGCCAACTCTGTAGCCCCACGTCTCAATCGAATGAGGACGATTTTTGACGGGGCAGTTATATGGAACCGAACGCTTTGGTTGCGTCAGTCTGCTCCATACCAATGTATCTATTTTGTTTCCCGGATATTTATATTCGTAAAGCTTTTCCAGAACAGGAAAGTCAAATTGCAATACGTTATGGCCGATCAAGGTGTGGCAGCCATCCATGAATTTAATCATGTTGTACAAATAATACGGGTCATCAGGTGAGAAGACTTTCACTTCTCCAGTGTCTATGTTTTTGAATACTCCGATCCAGACGGTAGTAGCCTCTTCGAGGAGGCCGTCCGTCTCAAGATCGAATACCCAAATGTTGCGATCTTGCAAAATTCATTGCCCTCCTACTATATATAAGGTTACGAAACCGAAATTTATAACATTTAATTACAAATATCGCTCTAATTTACGATTAAATCGCATCACGGCCATGTTTACGGCAATGGTATCGACCCCCATCATGGCAGATATTTCGTTGGGAGTGTACCCCAATATGAAGGAGCGGCGTATCAAATGCTTGGTTCGTGGTCGCATTTTGTTCGTGAGGAGCATAATCAGGTTCACCCGTTCCTGTATCTGATACATCTGATCCGGTAAAACCCCATATTCATATAGGTCAATCGCTGTTTCTCCTGTCTCTTCGTCCACGACGAAGTCGGAAACGATAACCATCCCCTTATTCCGGGCCGCTTTCTTGACTCGTCCGATGCACCGATCTAGTGCAATCTTGTAAAGGGCGCCGAAGTCCCCATGATGCTCCGGATTTGTATAGGCCAGCATCTCAACATATGCGTCCTGTACGGCATCCTCAGCGTCCATCCAGTCTTTTAATCGGGAATAGGCATAACGGGTCAAGTCACCGCGATTAACGACGTAGGAGGCATGTACGTCTTCTTGTGCCTTCGGCGCAACCTTGTCCCCATGCTCCCTAAAGTGGGCCTCAGCCGCCTTTCTCATTACATTAGGAGCACCCATCACTCACCTCCAGTTGCTCAAAACACCACTCAATACGGTCTAGTCGCCATTGGTGTTCATTTTTCCATTCATCTTTTCCGTCAATAATTACAGTCTTTGATTTTCCCCATAATTCTGCATGTTTTTGTGCAAGCCAATCCTCCAGAGCATCTGCCTGCCTGCGACCTTCAAGGGTATCATCGAAAGGCTCTAACAATTCATAATCACTTTCAATTGCAAGCCTATATGATCTTCCGTGGCCTGCCATTATTTTGAATGACTGAAATTGATCCGCATACCCACACTCCACCAATGCTTCAGCTATCTTTTTCATTACTCACCTCCAGTGCTTTGCGTATGGCTACTATTGCATCATGCAAAGCCATTAAGCGTACCATGTCGCTTGCTTTTCCAATTCCTGAATCATTCGGCAATGCCTCAACAGCCTCACACGCCCTGTCTGCACAGAGCTGTAAAGTATTTTGTAATCTTTCAATTTCATCAGCAGCCTCTTTCATTTGAGCCGCACAAACCGATCTTTCAAAACTATCGCCATTAATAGCATCTACACCAATGCTGGCACGAAGTCGCTTAACGATATTATTCATCACCTACTTCCAGTGCTTTGCGTATTGCCTGTTGAATTTCACGCTGCCGCCATTCAGAGCAATGATGCACAGCCTCACACGCCTTGTCGGCCATGAGCTTGCGGATTTGTTTGGCCGAAAAGTCAGCAGCATTTCGACTACATGAGAAGTGTTGTATTAAAATATCTGCTATCGGATCTCTCATCATGAACTCCTGTGTTAAGGTGGTGAGGGCAGGGCCTCTCGTATCCCTGCTTTTGCGCGTCTTTCAGCGGCA
>JASFEL010000264.1:0-3094 GCA_050124855.1 Candidatus Thorarchaeota archaeon
GCCGGAAGTATGTAGCTTTGGATGTTATTGCTTCAGCTAGTTTCACCGCATGATGGAGGTAGAGGTCACTGAACATCCAGTTCCTGCTGAGGATCAGTGACTCCAATGAATGGAGAGCTTTTAGCATGAATGCCCTCACGTAGTTGCCATCACGATTCTTAACAACACGGTTTGTTAGCATAACTCTCTCGGCGGGAAAGATGCCTAGTTGAACTCCGCTGAAATGAGCATCTCGAATCAAATAGTCCGTCTTATCTATGTCCAGAGGATGGTCTAGAAAGTCAGACAGTAACATCCAGACGGGGTCTTTTGCTTTGCGTCTAAAGACATCAACCACAATACTTGGTTCAATACCATTTTCCTTCAGGATGTCAGAGAGTCCACTATGCTTGATGAGAAACTCACCCAAGTCCAAGTGGTCAATCCCGGCCCAGCTCTCCAAAGCATACTCAATGGTGTGTGATGTTGGGGGATGGCCCACGTCATGAAGAAGGGCAGCCGCTCTGAACACCTTCTGCTGATAGTCATCAAGTAGGTTAGATAGAGGATAGAAGCATGGTTCATCTAAGTCATCGCAATAGTTGACAACGCGTATACACTTCTGCGCCAAGAAGCTCGTTCCTACGCAGTGAAGAAATCGGGTGTGAGTCGCTCCCGGATATACCAAGTGAGCTGGGCCAAGTTGCTTAACAAAACGCAGCCGTAGCATCTCGATACTTGATAAGATATCCAATTCCCAAGGTGCAAAAATGATAGCTCCATGTACAGGGTCTTGGATTGCCTTCTGGCGTGTATGTTTCTCCTCTACAGACCATAGACGTCTGCGACGTTCTATCTTCCTTTGGATTTCATCCCAGGCAGCCCCCTTAGCAGACTTTGCATCAGCAATGGTCTGCTCCCGGAAACCTGTCAACCGAATCAGCTCAGCCATCTCGACATCAAGGTCTTGGACGACTGCTCCATCTCCATGCGTAATCTGCTTTCACCTACGCACCAAATATTCCGCTGTTATTTAAGCAATGACTTTGACAGAGGGCGCCTTACTCAGAAGACAGGTTTCTAGATCTCTTGACCCTCTCACGGGCAGCACTATATTCCAATGTATTCTCACGCTCCATTGTTTCACAATACTCGTCAGGAGTGCAGTAGTCCCATCCTCGTAGGGTCTTGCACCATGGAGCTGAACGTACCTTGTAAAAGGGAGGGTCGATAAGATTGGCCATGACAAGAAAGTCAGCAACGATTTTAATCGCATTATTCTTGAAGGCTTTCTGGATGCAAGGCGGAGCTCGTTCTACAATCCTTGGGTTAATTCTGAACAGTCGGAGCCAGAGAAGGCATTTTTTCGCAACATAAAGGAAATCACACTTTGGGCATAGACTTGCATGAATTGAGAGTCGGCAAAATTCATCTCTGCTCTCCTTTGTCAGTCCTGATTCACGCAGAAGGTGAAACTTGATGTCCACAAACCACTCTGGTGTGAAGGCACCGAATTCATCTATGAATGATCGAAGCTCAGATTGAACTTCTTCTTCAGTCGAGTTCCAGGTATCCTCGGTAAGGAGTGACTTTCGCTTTCTGTTAGACATCAGATATTCAATCTCATGTCCTGCAAAGGTCATCTTAAACGCATCAGTTGGAAAAGCATTTGACAAGTCGAATTCGAAGCTTGTTGGAACAACTCTTAAATCAGGGAACCGGAGCTTCAGCCTAGTAGCGCCTCTTCTGATGAGGTCACTGCCAGATGACCAAGCTTAGCTTACTAACCGAACATTCCTTCAAAGAGGGAGTCACATCACTCGAGATTGTAGACCTGACCAGCAGCGGAACAGCAAACGTTGTGGTATCCACTATGAATGGGGATCTCAGGGTCTTTGAGTTGACAAAAGGTAAGAAGCCAAAGCTGAAGGAAGTAGCGAGGACAAGTGACCTCCCACCAGTAGCCGCATTAGATGTGGGGGATGTTTTGGGGAATGGAGTTCCTGACTTTGTCGTAGCAGGACTCGATAATCAGCTCCGACTACTTGTATACATGGACGACAAACTGCAAGTAAAGAGCTCAACTCCTGTAGGAGCCATTCCAACTTCATTGGTAGTAGCCAATGTACTTAGTGACAAGAGCGCGGAAGTAATAGTATCTACAACTGACCAAGCCCTCAGGTGCTATGGATGGTTTGATGTGGTTTTAGACAAGTTAGCTCACAAAGTAGTAGATAATCCCGTCCTGTCTATGCGACGTTTGTCAATAGAAAACGTTCCTTACAGTAGATTTGTTTTTGGAGATGAAAATGGCAATATCTTCGTGTATCAGTATGCTGATGATAGACTCCATGAAGTATGGAGGATGAAGGTGGGGAAAGAGGTCTATCATATTGCTACTGGAAATATCGCAGGCGGAAGATATGACGAAATCGTTAGTGTTTCAGATAAACGTACAATTACACTCCTTAGAGTAGAACAACAGGCCCTTGACAAAGTCTTGTCAATCAAGGCTCCTGAAGCTGTGACAGCAGTGAGAATGGGTAGGATTCTTCAAGACACCCCGGCTGGACAGATTCTCCTTAGTTTACAAGATTCCACGATACTATTACTGGGTTTCAACGGTTTGGAACTGATTGAGCTTGCGTCGCTTAGAACCGCTTCAAAATCTGCTGAATCGCTGGTGGCTTTTGGCGATCTTACTGGCGATTCAAGAAATGAAATTGTTCAGGCGATTGGGAACAAGGTCTATCTGATTAAGATTGATGACGAGGATTGAGAACTACAACCTAGGCATGAATACTTCGTTCGGTTGGCGTACTTCAATCATTTTCACTGGAGTCTTGGACTTGATTCGAGGTACTACTTCAGTATCAAGCCAGGCCTTCACACTTGCTCGGGCCATCTCGATATTCTCGGCTTCTGCATTCATATCGAACCTGATGAACAAATTGTAGGGCTCTCTCTCCGACACTTCCTTTTTGACCATCGCCCAGAAGGCTTTGGATCCAGCTGGAATGTCGATTCGACCAAGGATTTCAGACCAGGATTTGCCTTCCAATCTCTTTGACACTATTGCCAAATCCTTCAGTTCTTGTAGCTCCTTAAGAGCATC
>JASFEL010000265.1:0-3092 GCA_050124855.1 Candidatus Thorarchaeota archaeon
TCCCTGTGTTGCCCAAACTAATTGTGACAAATCCTCAAGTGTCAGAGGATCGTCTGCATAGGCACGTCTACTACGTCGAATGTTGAGGACCTTCCACAATCCAGCACCACCTTCACTTATTGGATCAGGAAGCTGGACCTTCTGAACGGATTCATACCTCTTGTAAGTCGGAGGTTTGTTACTCCAGTCCAGTCTATGTCTAGGAAGATTACCTCTTGTGTACTTGGATTTTCGATAGAAATCATCACCGATGCCTGGCATTTGTCATCACGGCCAAAACAATACGGAGGGCTTATGAAATAGCTCTTACAGCGGCATATCCAGAAGGCATAGACTTTAATCGTAGCTGTTTGTGCCCCGGTACCTGAGTGACGTACTGATATAGGTACGTCGAGCGAAATGAAGGGGCTCCATATAATGCCTGAAGAGAAACTCACAGTTGAAGAACTGAAGAAGAAGGCTGAGAAGCCAGGAAAGGACGCTATGATTTTGCATCCTTTCTACAAGGGGAAGATTCAGAGTATCGGAAAAGCTCCAGTACGCGACTTTTCTGATTTCGCAATTTGGTACACTCCTGGTGTGGCAAAGGCCTGTCTAGCGATTAAGGAAAATGAAGACGCCTCCTATGATATGCTTAACCGTGGCAACATGGTTGCTGTGGTGAGCGACGGAACAAGAGTACTTGGCCTAGGTGACATTGGACCGTATGCGGCAGGACCGGTGATGGAAGGGAAGGCGATTCTTTTCAAATACTTGGGAGGCGTGGATGCATGGCCGATATGCCTTGACACAAAGGATGCAGATGAGATCATCAAAACGGTGAAGCTATTGCAGCCTTCGTTCGGGGGTATCAACCTAGAGGACATCTCCAAGCCGAAATGCTACAAGGTCCTAGAGGAGCTTCGAAAAGATCCAGACATCAAGATCCCAATCTGGCATGATGATGCGCAGGGCACTGCAACAGTTGTTCTTGCAGGTGTCTTTGGAGGTCTTAATGTTGTCAAGAAGGATATTGAGAATGTCAAGGTCGCATTTCTGGGAGTTGGAGCTGCAAATACGAGAACCGCCTATTTGATGATCTCAGCTGGTGTCGATCCTAAGAATATCATCATGGTTGATAGAAAGGGTGCGATATACGCCGATCGTGAAGACATCGTGGATCAGAAGGACTATGATGAGTTCAAGTACGACCTCGCTCAGAAGACAAATCCCGACAGAATGACTGGAAACCTTGGCGATGTCATCGAAGGCATGGATGTGCTAATCAGTGCCTCGACACCCACACCTGGTGCAGTGAAGAAGGAGTGGGTCTCGAAGATGGCATCAGACTCGATTGTCTACGCCTGTGCGAATCCACTGCCTGAGATTTGGCCGTGGGATGCAAAGGAGGCAGGAGCAAGGATTGTAGGAACTGGTCGAAGTGACTTTGACAACCAAATCAATAATTCACTTGGATTCCCAGGCATTTTCAGAGGCACACTAGATGTGATGGCAACAACCATCACCGATGAGATGTGCATTGCTGCTGCTCAGGCACTGGCTGACCTAGGCGCCAAGGAAGCCAGTGAGAAGAAGGTTATCCCGACCATGGACCAATGGGAGTTGTATCCATTAGAAGCAACAGCAGTTGGAATGAAGGCCATGGAACAGGGCATCGCAAGGAAGCACTGGGAAGAGAAGGATCTCTACAAGCATGCGGAGAAAATCATCCGGACATCACGTGCGGCGTCCGAGATGCTTTACAAAGAAGGCCACATTCCCAAAGCACCCCCAACTTAGTCATATGTACGCGGCGGCTATTCCGCCGCAACCTCTCTCTTTTTCTAGTAAAAACCTTAGATATCAGCAAGCCTAATAATGCGTCGCCACGGCGATGCTTCAGCTTTCAGTCGCGGAGAATGAATGATGTCAACGTCCTATGACAAGTGTGTAAGGTGCGGTTCATGCGTCAAGTTCTGTCCATTATTTGATGCTGTAGGAGAAGAACAGTATTCTCCCAGAGGGAAGACCTACCTCTTGCAGGTCATGGACCAGATAGAGGATGACCCTGAGCTGGCAAAGGAGTTCAGGCAGTTGCTCTTCCAGTGCACACTCTGTGGCAGATGCTCTGAGGTCTGTTCCTCTGATGTAGACCTCCTTAAGGTCTGGCATGAGCAGCGTGCAAAAGCTGTTGAGATAGCACCTGAAGAGTTCGAATACTTGGATGCACTCAGAGATGCTTTGGCCAACGTGGCAAACATCTACGGACTTGACCCAGAAGAGAGAGCGATCTATTGGCTCGATGAGCTCGAGGATGACATCCCAGGTCTCGAGGACCGAGTCTATGAGAAAGGGAAGACCGCTGACACAATGGTATTTCTGGGATGCCTGATGTCATTCCGTGGAAGTCAGATGGATGTGCTAAGATCCCTATTCACCATGTTGGAGGAAGTCGGAGAAGACTATCTCGTGATGGGAGCAGAAGAGAATTGCTGCGGACACCCCCTCTATCTGATGGGCGATGAGAAAGGAGCTGAAGACCTTCGTAAACACAACAGGTCTGTGATAGAGGATGCTCAGGCCAAGAAGGTAGTGACTTGCTGCCCTGGTTGCTTAATCCAACTGAGAGAGCACCACAATCTTGAGAACGCAGAGGCGCTTCACCACACGCAATACTTTGACCAGAAGATGGAAACTACACCCAAGTACAACCAGACTGAAGAATTGGCATATCATGATCCTTGCGAGCTTCATAGGATTCTTGACATAAAGACCGAGCCAAGGTCCCTCCTGAAGAAGCTGGGTGTAGAGTATCGCGAGATGGAAGCCAGTTGCTGCGGAGGCGGAGGTCTCCTCAGGATGACTGACCCAGGCTTGAGTGATACAATAATTCAAGCTCGGTCAGCTAAGGAGAAGCTTAGGGATAGTATTGTAGTGACAGCATGCCCATCCTGTCGTGAACAACTGCTTGCCAGTGAGAATAGGACCAAGGACATCATAGAACTCCTGGCAGATGCGAGCAAAGGAGGCGCAGAGTAACATGAAGCTGAGGGATATTGCAATCGGAGCAAATGCCTCCATGTACTATAGGTTGAACTTCAAGAAGATTAGGG
>JASFEL010000266.1:0-3069 GCA_050124855.1 Candidatus Thorarchaeota archaeon
TCCTCCAGAACGGTATCGGTACTGAGAAAAAGGTTGCAGAAGTCCTGGGGTCTCGTAGAGTCTTAAGAGCCACCACTTGTATGGGGGCATTGATGACTGCACCTGGGGAAGTCACTGCTACAGGTGTTGGAATCACTGAGCTAGGATCTCATTTCCCCGAGAATCAAGAGATGGTTGAAGAAGTAGTCGCTATGATGAGAAATGCAGGGTTCGATGTGGTTTCATCCGAGAATATTGAGGGAGTGGTCTGGACAAAAACCATTGTCAACTGCGGAATCAATCCTATAGGTGCGCTCACTGGCATGACTAATGGGGAGATCTACAATGATAAGCGTCTTCGAGATCTTGTCATTAGGCTGGTAGAGGAGACCGCCCATGTTGCAGAAGCTCTGGGCATAGAACTCACAACTAAAGACCCCGTTCGATATGCACTTGGAACTGCCAAAGCCACATCAGAGAACATCAACTCCATGCTTCAAGATATCCGATGCTGCAAGCAGACCGAAATCGATGCTATCACTGGTGAAGTGATACGACTTGCAAAAGAGCTTGGCATTGAAACACCTCTTAGCGAGTCTGTCTATGCACTTGTCAAGGCTCTCGAGTCAAAGGTCACCAGATTCGAGAAACATGAAGACAGGCAGCCACCATTATCCGTTGATGAAGTCGAAAGAGCAATCACTGGTATCTGAACATGGTTCTTGCCATTTCATATGACGATTCAGCATGTCGTTTCGCGTTGCTTGTGATTGCATTCATGTGTCCCGGTAGCGCAATGACGAACTCCCATTCGGTGATTCTCTTCAATGACGCAACTAGCTGCTGAGGATTTCCTGTGGGAAAGTCAACTCGTCCAAAACTTCCTCCAGGAAACAGCGTATCCCCAGTTATCAGAATCCCTTGGTCCTCCATATGCAGACATATGCTTCCTATGGAGTGTCCAGGAGTGCTATAGACCTTGAAGCAAACGTTGCCTATGCACAGGTTCTGACCCTCCTCTAGCAGGTTGTCAATCTTCATTGGCGGAAATTCTACCCCAAAGGTGGTGGAGAGTGTTAGTCTCATGTCACCAGAGTTGATCATTTCTCCCTCTGATTTGTGAAGATGCAGCGTTGGACTAGAGGCCTCGATGATAGGTAGGACTCCTCCGATGTGATCAATGTGACTATGAGTGAGCACGATATCTGTAATTGCCTCTACGGATGAGCCAATCTTCATAAGATCTTGATTTAGCGCATCTGGGTACATTCCTGTTCCAGCATCAACCAGAATCTGTTTCTCTCCTCCGTTGATGTAGATTATATTTGAGTCAAAGGAGTTACTCACTTTGATGTAGATGTTGTCACTGACCTGTCTAAACATCAAATCACCCCATATATTCAACTAGTCTGTCGATGTCTTCCTTGCTGTTATAGAAGTGCGGCGAAACTCTGAGCCTCCCATTCCGTACTGAGCAATGAATCCTCTTATCCTTAAGTCTCCTATTCAGGTCTTCAACATCCTCAGGCAAACACGAAACAATCGGTGATTTGTGATTGTCCTGGAATTCGTAGTATCCAATTTTCTTCTCCTGAAGGAGTCCCCGTAAATGCTCTGAAATTTCAAGGGCTGCGCTTTCTCTTGCCTTCGCCGTTAGCGAATTGAGCATCCGAAGAGATTCCAGCATGCCAACGTATGCAATCATCGCTGGAGAACCTATCTGGAACTTTTTCGCGTCTGGAAATGGCTCTCTTTCAAAGTAGCTATACTCCTCGATGCCCTTGATTCCCCACCAGCCAAGATATTTCGGTCTCAATTCATCAATGATCTTGTCGCTAACATAGACATAGCCCGCTCCAATCGGACCAAGCATCCATTTTGCAGCCTGTCCCGCTGCGAAGTCTACCTCCTCTTTGACGAGATTTGTGTTCGCCCATCCTGCTGCTTGTATAATATCCGCGACGAGAAATCCTCCCACGCTATGTATGATTTTGCCAAGGACTCTCAAATCTGATCTAAATCCTGATTCGAATTGCACTTGGCTTATGGCTAATACCCTCGTATTCTCATCAACCTGTTCCTTGAAGGCCTCCGTTGGTGCAGCTCCATCTGTGGATTTCACAACTCTTAGTTCTAAACCTTGCAATCTACAAAGATGCTGCCATGGAACATAGTTGGCCGGGAACTCCAGATCGCAGAGTACGATATTGGACCCCTCTGGATATTCTATACTATGAGCAAACGCGTTCAACCCTGAAGTAGTATTAGGCATGAATCCGTAATTGCCTCGTTTTCCGCCCAACATCTTTGCAAGGTGTTCGCGAATCTCTTTCAAGTTTTGAAGAGTTTCTTCAAAATCTCCCTTGGCTGTGATTCTATCTTCTAAATACGCATTCATTGCGTTCACACAGGTCATGGGTGGGATGCCTGTTGCTGCGTTATCTAGATAGGTCATCTCAGACAGTGTCGGAAACATCTCTTGTACAAAATCAGGATCAATTCTGTCGGGCATGCCTTGACATCGCGTTCCATTCTCAGATAAAGCTCACTCTCACTGCGAATACAATCCCCCCAAGATTTAAGACCGGTTTCACCTCCGTAAATCTTCGGAGAGCGGTTGTACTTGCTCAGGAGGCTAGCTTCTCGAATCAGAGGCAAAAAAAAGGAAGAGCCGAAGGTAGAGGACACTCCTGATGAGCCTCTAGCAATTCGTGAAGCCACGGATAAGCCTCGCGAGGCAACGCCCCCCGAAGAGGTCGAAGCTGCTCCCGGAGAGCCTTTCACAGCACCCCGAGAAACGCCCCGAGTGGGCACGCGTGAACCACTGCCCACAGGAACCCTGGTTGCTAGTACCGCTACAACCGAACTCAGAATTGACGAAACAGCGACCTCCAATATCGCCCGGGCCGCTCGAATCCGTCCTCAATCAGTGTCAGAGATAGTTGCTGGAGAGGCATTGAAGCGTGATGAGGAAGGGCGCATACACATCAAAATCGTATTCTACGGCCCATCTCTGTCCGGAAAGACTACAGCACTCAGATGGCTCTTTGCCAATGTAAGGGCACTAGCTAAAGGTAAGATCGTGGAGAT
>JASFEL010000267.1:0-3064 GCA_050124855.1 Candidatus Thorarchaeota archaeon
CGTCGGGTAAGTCTATCAACCTGTATCGATACCATCTGGAGTCCTTCACACAGGGCATTAGGGGAGCACCCAACCCTTTTTTTAGTCTGACGGATGCGACGTATAGCATGCCTGAGAACTCCTATGATGTCGTTGTCGTGGGTGCAGGTCCTGCGGGTTGTACAGCAGCTAGAGTGACAGCAGATGCAGGCTTAAAGACCCTGATAATTGACAGAAGGAGAGAGATAGGAGTTCCAATCCATTGCGGTGAGTTCTTACCAACGCCAAGAGAAATGCGTGACCTTCTGCGTGACTCTCCGAGAGCATCCCGCCTAGTGGGTATTCCAAGCGATCTCATAGCAAACCGGACCGATAGGCTCATGCTTGCCTCTCCGCTGAGTAATCAGTTCTTCTTAAGACTTGATGCCAACGTTATTGACCGAACGAAGTTTGACCAGTATATTGCGAGTCGCGCTGAGGCTGCAGGCGCCAAGATAGCATTGGAGTCGACAGTTATTCATCGCAACAAATCAAACACCCTCACCATCAGACAAGAGGGTCATAATATTGAGATGACTGCCCAAGTGGTTATTGGTGCTGATGGACCAAGCTCTCTGATCTCGAAGTCCATTGGGAATCGCTACCACGATCACGGAAGAGACCTCTGTCCCTCTCTGAATTATGTCCTCACTGAAATCGAGTGTGACTCAAAGACTACCGAGATGTACTTTGGGAATCAAGTTGCACCGGGAGGATATTCGTGGATCATTCCGAAAGGCAATGACACAGCCAATGTAGGATTCGGGATGCGACGATTCTTTGGAGATCCTGAAGTTCCGATGAAGGAGTATCTTCAGCGATTCATTTTGAGCCATCCACTTGTATCCCCTCGTACAAAGAAGTCAATTGTCGTTTCTCGAGTCGGGGCCATCATCCCCGTTGGTGGACCCGTAGACAGAACATATACCGAAAATGTTGTTCTGGTTGGGGATGCCGCAGGTCATGTCATGGCCTCAAATGGTGGAGGTATTCCCACTGCCTTAGTGGGTGGGGAGATTGCAGGAGAGTCAGTCGTTAATCATTTGACCGATGGAATCTCACTATCATCATATGAAGCGCAATGGAGAAAGGAGATAGGAAAGGAGTTATACACAGCACTTCGAATTCTCCGGATTGCCGACCAGGTGATGCCTTCTGACAGAATAACTGACCAGTGCATGCGTCTTGCTGGCCCAAGATATCTCAAGCACTTGATAAGATGTAGGCTTCCAATTCCTGTTGATTTCGCATCAAAAACACTTGTCAAAGTCCTGAGCTATTTAGAATGATTTGAGGAACTTAGTGAATTCTCTCAAGCACGAAGTCCGCGACTTTATTCAGTAGCCTATCGTTTCTGAGGTCCACTGCTTCCAACGCACTCCTAGCGCGTTCCACATAGGTTTTGGCCAGCTCTGTTGCATGATGCACAGCCTTTGTTTCGTCAATGAGCTGGAGCACCGGAGCTAGATTCCCTTCTTCTAGAGCCTCGATGCTTGCCTTTCGTTCTGATTCCGAGCTCACCTCTAAAGCATGCACCAACGGATAATTACATCTTCTTCCTTTGAGATCAGACTGGACAGTCTTCCCTGCAACTTGTAGCGAAGCTATTACATCAAGAATATCGTCTCGTATCTGAAAACTAAATCCAAGCATCTCACCATACTTAGTGAGAGCCAGCTTCTGCTCTTCTGACGCTTCTCCAACAATGGCGCCCACTCGTGCAGCTTCTCTAATGAAAGTTGCAGTCTTGTGTTCGATAACCTTAAGGTACCTCTGTCGGTTGAACGAATCCGGGCTGTCTTCACACATTAGGAAATCAAGAGCCTCTCCTTCCGTCATGCGAATGCCCCCCCTTCCCATGTGCACCAACAGCTCCGGGGTTGATTGCTCTCCTATGATCTCAACTGCTTGCGCGATGAGAAGGTCTCCTGCAAGAACTGCGATTTTTGCTCCGAACTTCTTGTGGGTGGTTTCAACTCCTCTGCGAATCAAGTCCTCATCTATTATGTCATCATGAATCAAGCTAGCTGTTTGAAGTAATTCCAAGGCCAGTGCGAAGGGCAAAGCTTTCTGAACGTCGCCTCCAACAGCTTCGCAGCTAAGAAGCGTGATCAATGACCTAAGTCGCTTGCCTCCTGCAAGTAGTAGATGATGTGCAGCATCATAGAGCACAGAAGGCTCTCCTCTGTACTTATCGAGAAACCTCTTCATCTCTTGGTCAATAAGGGTCATTCGTGTTTGAAGGCTGTCGTCGCTAAGAAGGTCCTCAACAGAGGTTAACTTGTCATCATGCTGAGGTCCTGCTGTCGTTCGTTTCTCCTTTCCGCGCAAAGCTCTATCTCCAAGACCCTTGAGTTGGTCTTACTAACGCTTCGAGATGGCGATAGCATCCTTAAACGTTTCGGGAAAGCGCAAAACTCAGCAGGTCCAGAATGATACTCCGATGTTCAGGAAGTCTTTTCTTGTATTGCCATTTCCTGAGACCGCTGGTGAGCATGACTGAAGGTGATAAATCTCCAGAGAGTATCCCTGAGAAGCCCAGTAAGCTCAAGATCTGGATGCTTGAGATGCGTTTGCCATTTCTTACTGCGAGTATCACTCCTGTCCTGCTAGGTACAGCTATGGCTTGGGGGATGCATGGTGTTTTCCTCTGGGACATCTTTCTTCTCACACTTGTAGTGGGTGTGTGCCTTCATCTTGGATCTAACATCAGCAATGACTACTTTGATCACGTCAGCACAACCGATGACATCAATGTGGAATATGTGCGACCGTTTACTGGCGGTAGTAGAATGATTCAGCTTGGATGGCTTTCTCCGCGCGAGGTTCTAGCTGGTTCGTTTGTGGCCTTTGGAATCGCAGTCGTTATCGGACTCTATCTTGCCTTCTCTAGGGATATGCTTCTCCTTGCATTTGGCATTGTGGGTGCTGCTTCAGGCTTTTTCTACACAGCTCCCCCATTCAGATTCGTGTCCCGTGGATATGGAGAAGCGTTTATTGGACTGAACTTTGGCGTGCTTATGGTTCTTGGTTCGTACTATATTCA
>JASFEL010000268.1:0-3047 GCA_050124855.1 Candidatus Thorarchaeota archaeon
TTTCTTTGATATCGCGCTTGTTATGGACCTGCTGAAAATTCATTAGATACTCCCTCATACAGAGGGTCTGATGTCAATATGCGTTAACGCCTACGTTTTTTAGTCTGGCAATTCTGATGGAATAGAGTCATGGCAAGGCAAAGCATGAAGATTGGATTTGCAGTGATTCTGACGGCAACACTGCTGATTACTGCGGTCGCCTTTATTCCAATGCCTACTGGAATGGAAGGCGTTCAAGTAGCCATATACACTGATAGAGGAGTTCAGGCCACGAGTCGCATAGCACTTCAGAACATGTTCGATTGGATGCATGCCGAGGTCTCTATCATAGAAGCCGTTGATATCAATGATGGCATACTTGATACTGTAGACATTCTTGTCATGCCTAGCGGCTGCTGGTGCACTGAACTGTGTCAAATCATGGGAGATGAGATGAACATCATCCGCGAGTTCATTGAGAACGGGGGGTCGTACTTTGGCATTGATGGAGGCGCATCTTATGCGACAAGTTACAGGCTTGATATCTTCCACGGAACACTCTACCCAGACACATATGGCGCAGGTGATTTCCTTCTGGAAGTGACTGTCAACACCAATCTGGATGCTCCTAATCTCTCCCAAGAACCTGAATCATACGAAATCCTCTATGAAGCATCAGGCTATTTCGATGCAGATGACATGACTGGGATAGCCACAGTAGCTACATACGTCAATACTAGTTTGCCATGCATGATCGTCTTCAAGTTTGGAAATGGAACAGTCTTCCTTTCAAGCCCGCATCCTGAGTACGAAGAGGGTAGTGAAAGGGATGGAACTGATGTTTATGATTCAGCGCAGGACCCTGACTCTGAATGGGATTTCATGTTGAGGATATGCAAGTGGCTAGTTGCTGAATCGTGATGGAAAAAGTCAGAAACACAAAGGTTTCACTCAAAACCAAGCGATGAAGTCGGAAAAATGAGCTCACGCAGTACCTAAAGTTGTAACGAATGCCTTCATCCTTTGTAGGTCAACCTCATTGGTTCTCTTTGACTCAATGTTTATTTCAGTCAATACGCATATTTTAGCTAGAAACACGTTGACAGAAAGACAATCAGAGGATCAAAGTTTGACTCCAATCAGAAGGAGAGTTGGGAAGGTTGCTTTAGTGACCGGTGTCTTTCTAATAGCGTCACTCATTATTCTTGGAGCATGTGTATCGCTAGTCGCGGCATATACTGGCGCAGCAGGGTTGAATCAAACCTATCTCGATATCGCAACACCCGGTGTTGTAATTGGCCTTCTGTTGATGGTAGTAGGTCTTATCGCTGTTTTGTTGCCAGACGGTCTTTCCAAAGATGGACTTTGGATCATCCAAACAGGACCATACATCAGATAGTCGTAGGACTTTTGGTCGAGTTCCTACTAGACTACGACGAACTGAGCAGACTTGAGTAATGCAATTATGATTCGCAAGACTCTACTATTCAAGAATCTAGTGGACAACATCCCGAAGAACATTGGACTCTATGCAGTTGGCATCCTACTTCTTGTAATTTCTGGATATGGTTTCGATGTTGTAGCCACACTCGTGGGTTTGATTGCATTCATTATCTCCTATTCTTCAGTCTACGTGCTCAATGATCTGTTCGATATTGCAGAAGATGAAATGACTCCGGTAAAAACCATGAGAAAACCACTGGTTTTGGGGTCAATTGAGAAAGATGAGGCAATCAAAATTGGCTTATCCCTCCTTATCATAGGTCTTCTACTCTCCCTCCTTATTGACTTGAAGTTCTTTGGCATTGTGTCTATTCTGATCATTATCAATGTTCTTTATTCAATTCCAATATTCAGTCTTTCAAGCAATCAGTTTCTTCTCCAAGAATCTCAAGAAAATAGAACATGCCCTATCAGTTTCAAGCATTCTATTGTTGCATTGCCACTAATATCAGTCATGCAGATTCTGAAGTTACTTCTTCCTTGGACTGTCACAACGAATCTTGCTCAGTTCCCCTTTCTCTTTGCTCTTGGATTCTCTCTCATGTATGTGGTTCTCTTCAAAGGCTACAAGAAGAACCTAACCTTGGGAGAATCAATGACGCATGAACCGCTACTATTTTGCGCAACCGCACTCATCTTTTGCCTATCCCTGCTTGTGCATTCACAGCCAATACTTCAAGCATCAATATTCCTCTACCTATTCGCTGGCATAGTCATCTTCAGAAACTTCAGACTCATCGACAAGAGAGTAATAATCCTGAGTCCAGTCTATATTCTAGTAGGCATCATTGTTCTGTTCTGGTTGATATTATTCATCTGAATACTAGCTTCGAGAGATACTCCAAGCGAATCGAGTCCGCAATTCTTAACCTGTAAACATTGCTAGCCGGTTCTCTTCGCAACACATAAGGTCCAGCGTCTGTCCAGGTTAATACAGACTCTGGAGTTTGTTGTCAATGAATCGCGACCTAATTCAGGATTGGGCTGAACTTCCTTGGGAATCCATAAGACCAGACATCACTGCTGGAGTTCTAGGAAGCAGAATTGTTCCTAAGGGGGCTGATGTACATTCTGTGACATTCACGAGAGTTGAGCCTAAAGGCGAATTCTCCATTCATGCTGACGACTACAATCACGTCTTCCTATTCCTGAAGGGTAAGGGCGAAGGTTGGTTGGGAGCTGAATCCTATGAAATTAAGCCGGGACTGATTGTGAGAATCCCAGCTGGACAGTCGCATGGTTACAGAAACACCAAGGACTTGGACCTAATCCTCCTGACCATCAACTACTCAGATATCTAGTCCCACCAGTATTATTGGATAGGCTTAGAAGTCAACTCGTTTTCCACATTGAGAGCACGGTATTGCGTCTTCTGCTATGTCGAGATCCTGAAAGTCTGTTTCTTGACCACATGATGGACATCTATAGACGGGTATCAAAAGAGTAGAATCATAGGGATCCTGTCGTCTCTCTAGCAAACCTTCCTGCTCTGCAAATCTAGCTGCTCGGAATAGCAAGTCATCCTTCGGGGCATCAGAAACGCTTCTTGGAGGTGAATGCGGTCT
>JASFEL010000269.1:0-3044 GCA_050124855.1 Candidatus Thorarchaeota archaeon
GGAGTTCTTTCTGAAAGCCTCAGAGAAGACAAGATTTCTGCCAGAAGTGAGTGAAGAGTTCAAGAGACTAGCTGACAGGGCGGACAGACATGTCACGCTGCTAAAATCGATAAAACGATAGCAATAAGAGGGTAGATTTCATTTACTATCCTAGAGGAACAACATACGCCTTGTTCCAGAAGACATTGTTGACGGAGGTGGCAACAGTGTCACAGGCCAGTGAACAACTGAAAGTTTGCATTCTTGGTGAAGAGGGAGTAGGAAAGCGAACAATACTGGGTTGCTTCATGGGAGACGAGTTATCAGACGATATTCTATCTGTTGAGAAGATGGTGAAGGACTTCTCATCAAAGGACTCAGCACTGTGCGAAGTGTTATTGTGGCGCTGGCCTTTTGATGATGGACCTCGCGATATGGAGAGCTACTTCAGTAACGCAAAAGGAATCATTCTAGTATTCGACATATCTAGAGGGAAAACGTTTGATACCATTCGTCGATGGGCAGAACTTGCTGAGAGTCAAACGTTCGAAGATGTTCCGATGGTTCTCATCGCCAACAAATCAGACCTCACTCCTGAGGTCGAAAGAGATGCCATTCTTGAAGTAGCACTAGCACTTGATGCTCCATGCTTCATGACAAACGCAATGACTGGGGAAAATGTTAGGGAATCAATCGAGACCGTGCTGGAGATCATTTGTGAACAAGGCCGTATATAGATCGAGCTCTTTCTTGAATTCCGGACACTACACATTGAGTGGAATTTTCAGAACTGATTAGAAATCAAAGATACTAGTGCTGAACTCGTCCTTGCCAGGATAAGTACTAAGCTTGAGAGGAATTTCGATAATTCTATCAAACCGCCATGGAATGTCTAAGGTGACCTTTAGGATGTAATTGCACTCTATTAATTCGGTCTTGAAGGGTTCAGGCCAACTATCATCAGTTTTGATAGTCACCTCCACCCAGCTCTCTCTGGGAACTCTATACTCTTCCCAGTACTGTAAATCCATCTCCGTATCGTAAGATGTTTCTCTTCCTTTAGGTGCAACATTTTCTCGTCGGAGAAGCTCAGCTCTTACTCCTCGGATGTTTGCTTCGGTGCCAACGAGGAATCTGAAGCGAATATCTTCTCCCCGTTGAAAGGTGTCACTATCTCCTTGCACTCGAAGCAGATGCATACCCTCCTCCATATGCTCCTCCTGAATCATCATTGGTTCAAGACTAGCTGTCATCCTTGTTGGCGCCTTGACGATAATGGTCTGCTCGATCTTTGGGTCAAGCGCCCACTTGACCTCTATCTTTCCTTTGATTATATATCGAATCCAGCTGTAGTGTCCCTCAAAGCTCGAAACAGATTCTTCAGGGATATCAAAACTGAACTCGTAGCGTGTTTCTCCCTCTAATACCATGGACTGGTTGAGTAGTTCAAGGAACTGCTCAAAATACTCATGCTCTTCAAGATATACTCGGCGATGCTTGCCGCTCCCCACTACGACCCTTGATTGCTCTTGGCAAGAAAATACCAAGTTTACTGACTCACAATCAAAGTCCTCATCACACAGGATAATGGCATGTCCCTCAACACGTTCACCTGGCGAATATTCCGCCTTTGGAAGATGTAGTAATATCTCTCTCACTTTTGTATCCACTTTCCTATTGGACTGCTCATTCTTGGTCTGGGATTATTCGGTAATGAATACAGAAAAACACTTGCTAGAATTAATGAGAATGGACCCGTGGTTTGGGTCCATCTCGTGAAGCACACTAGAACCCGAAAGTGTGAGCATACTTATGCTCAAGATAATCGAGGAACGGGCCAGCATCAAGTTCATTGCCAGTCACATGTTTAACTAGGTCTGCAGGATCGTATAGTGAAGCTTTGCTCATGATCTTCTCAGCCAACCAACTAATAATTGGATTAAACTCACCCTTTGCGATATTGCTGCTCCATTCTGGTAAGTCCTTGTTCATTTGATCAACCCATTGACCATCGTAAACATTTCCAAGTGCATAACTTGGGAAGTAGCCATAAGATCCACTGCCCCAGTGAGAGTCCTGTAGCACTCCTTCGGCATCATCCTTAACCTCTACACCGAGATACTCTTCGTATTTTTCATTCCACACCTGTGGCAACTCTGAAACTGTTATCTTGTCAGCGAAGAGAGCCTTCTCGATCTCAAATCTGATGATCACATGTAGTGAGTAAGTGACTTCATCAGCTTCTATGCGGATTTTAGATGGCTTCACCAAGTTTACACCTCTGACAAAATCAATGAGATTAATGTCTGAAAATGCATTGCTTGTGAGATCGTTGAGTCTGGGGAGATAGTATTCCCAGAATTGTGAGGTTCTTCCTATGACATTCTCAATAAACCTGGACATCGACTCATGAATACCATAGCTGGCAGCTACTCCTATGGGTTGATACATGTAATCCCTGTTCAAGTTCTGCTCGTATAGTGCATGCCCTCCCTCATGAAGCATTGCATAGACCAATGATGGGAGATTGTCTTCATAATAATGCACAGTCACTCTGACGTCATCGTAATATCCACTTGTAAATGGATGCTCTGTTTCGTCGATACGTCCTCCAGCTTTGTCTGAAGTTGTATCATACCCAATAAGATTCCCGAGGTCAGTAGCTATCTTGCGTTGAACATCTATTGGTATTTTTCTTGACAAAAAACTGGAATCAACATCTTCTGATGCATCTGCACATTTCTGAACCAACGGCACAAGACGGTCTCTGAGTTGTGAGAACACCTTGCCAATCATGTCAGCTGTCATGTTCCTCTCGAATTGGTCAAGCAAAGAATCATAGATTGTAGAGATGCCCTTAACCTGCATTGCTATCTCTTCTTTCTCGCGAGAAACATCAATGAGCTTCTGAAGCTCTGGCTCGAACATCTTCCAGTCCTTTGCAGCCTTTGCTTTCTTCCACACATTGTTGGCTATTGCTTGCTGCTTTGAGAGACGTCCTATTAACTCCGAAGGTATCTTCGTGTCTATATCGTATTCCCTTCTAGCGAGGACTAGGTTCCGTT
>JASFEL010000270.1:0-3037 GCA_050124855.1 Candidatus Thorarchaeota archaeon
CTCAACACGCGACGCAGGACTTTCCCGACGTTGCTGAGGGGCAGTGAGTCTACAATGTCAACTTCCTTTGGTCTCTTATACCCCGCCATTTTCTCCCTTGCCCATTCAATGAACTCCTTTTCAGTGGCGGATTCACCTTCCTTCAATAGAATGTACGCTTTCACGAACTCATTACTTGGGTCATCGTCTCGCGGGATTCCAACTACAGCAGCCAATTGCACCTTTGGATGCGTGAATAAGATGTCCTCTATCTCTCTCGGATATGCCTTGAGTCCGCCAACGTTGATCATCTGTTTCTTCCTGTCACTGACGTAGGTGTAGCCCTCCTCATCCATATGCCCAACATCCCCGGTCAGGAAGAAACGTTTGCCATCGACGGTGCGTATCACATTATCAGTTTCCTCTGGTTTTCCGTAGTATCCCTTCATAACTTGGGGGCCATGAATGGCTATTTCTCCAATCTCACCAATAGGCATCTCCTTGGTACCGGTTTCTAGGTCCAATATCCTACAGTCTGTGTCTGGTATAGGGAGTCCGATTGAACCAAACTTTCGGTTCTTTCTATTGGTTGGGTTACTGTGCGTGACAGGAGAGGTTTCTGTGAGACCATAACCTTCGAAGATCATTGCTCCAGTTACTGCTTCAAACTTCTTCGCAAGTTCAGGAGGTAGAGGGGCGGCTCCAGAGCTACAGATATTCACCGAACTGATGTCGTACTTAGACACATCTGGATGATTAGCTATCCCTGCATAGAGTGCCGGGACGCAGTTGAGTACCGTTCCTTTGCTAGATTGAAGATCCTTTAGAAGATCAGACAGCGGAGGTTTGCCAGCTCGTGGATCCGGGACACAGACAAGTTTACCAGCATACCAGGTTGACATCAAAAGCGTCAAGGTCAATCCATAACTATGATACCATGGCACTGCTCCAACAAAGACTTCCTCACCGTATCTCACTCCTCCTGGTCTATCTACATCCTCCTCTACGAGACAAGTCCATTCCCCGATCTGGAGGACGTTTGAAATCAAATTCCTATGTGTCAGCTCTGCGCCTTTAGGAGTACCAGTAGTACCTCCTGTATAGATGAGTATTGCAGTATCTTCAGGGTCGACTTCTGCTTGAGGTGATTTCGGTTCATATTCAGCAATGATATTCTTATAGAAGAACGTCTTGTCTTCTTCATAGTGATCGCTCTTTGGAATCTTGCCCAGTAGTCCGCCCAGAACTGCCTTAATCTTCGGCAAATAGTCCTTCATGTTGCAGACTATTACTGTTTCAACGTTGGTTCCCTTGATAGCTTCATAGCATGTCGGTGTGAATGATGGGTGATCCACGACAAAAACCGCAACAGCTCCCGTATCTGTAAGCTGGTAGTTCAGCTCTCCTGCCTTGTAGAGCGGATTGCAGGTGACAACTATTGCTCCGGTCTTCAGTGCTCCAAAGAACACTGGTGGAAAGTGTGGCACGTTAGGAAGGAAGACTGCTACTCGATCACCAGGCTTGATTCCTCTGCTGACAAGAAAGTTTGCAATCCTATCAGCATGATCTCGAACATCAGCAAAGGTGTTCGACTTTCCCATATACCACGTATAAGGCAGATTTCCACTCTTCTCTGCAGAGCTATCAAGCATGGCATACAATGGTTCACTCGGATAGCTCAATGTCTTCCTTGCATGAATAGGCCACCTTGGACCGCTCTGCCAATAATACTCATCGGGCATCTTATCAATCTCCATAAAATTCCTACTTCGTTAGACTGACCTATACTACAAATGTTCCTCTTATTTGTTGAGGAAGCTGGAAAAAGACGGGAAAAAGAGGGCGGAGGGGAGGGTTTATGCCTCTCCCCAATTTTCAAACATTCTACTTCTTGGCTAGCTCAGCTTCCCTGAGCTCTCGACGAAGGACCTTACCAACAGCAGTCATTGGAAGATTGTCTACAAACTCAACTTCCCTAGGCCGCTTGTAGCCTGCCATGTTCTCCTTGGCCCACGAGATGAACTCCTCTTCGTCCGCTGTAACTCCATCTTTCAGGACTATGTACGCTTTGACGTACTCATTTGTCGGGTCATCATCTCTAGGCAATCCAATGACGGCAGCCATTGCCACCTTTGGATGCTCAAAGAAGGCGTCCTCTATCTCTCTTGGATATGCTTTCAGCCCTCCGACATTGATCATGTCCTTCTTTCTGTCAGAGATGACGAAGAATCCGTCCTCATCAATATGACCAATATCACCGGTGAGGAAGTACCGTTTCCCATTTATCTCTCTCATTACTTCGGCAGTTTCATCAGGCTTATTCCAGTAACCCTTCATGACTTGGGGTCCACTGATGGCTATTTCTCCAGTTTCTCCCTGCTTTAGTTCTTTCTTTCCAGTTTCAATGTCAACGATGGTGGCATAGGTATCTGGAATCGGGACTCCAATCGATCCAAACTTACGCAAAGACTTCAGTGCCGGATTTGCGTGTGACATAGGAGATGTTTCGGTTAGACCGTATCCCTCAAAGAGTGTAGCTCCAGTTGTGCCCTCAAAGGCTTTAGCCAGTTCAGGTGGCAACGGCGCTGCGCCTGACCCGCATGCCTTGAGAGATGACAGGTCGTATTTCCCGACTGCTGGGTTGTTTATCATTCCAGCATATAGCGCAGGCACACAGTGAAGGATAGTTCCTTTGTTTTTCTGAATCTCTGCAAGTAGTTCACTCATAGGAGGCTTTCCGGCCCTTGGGTCTGGGATGCATATCAATGCACTACCCATGTAAAAGGAGGCTATCATCGTCAGAGTTAGACCATAGCTATGATACCATGGGAGTGCTCCAACGAAGATTTCTTCGCCAGGTTTGAGTTTCTCCGGTGTTCCTCCTCCTTCCGGCTCCAGCTGGACCCATTCGTCAAACTGCAATACGTTGCTGTACAGGTTTTGATGAGTCAGCATGGCCCCTTTGGGCGTACCGGTTGTTCCGCCAGTGTATAGAATCAATCCGAGATCTTCCTTAGGATCGATGTTAACAGCTGGTGTCTTCGCCTCGTATTGCTCT
>JASFEL010000271.1:0-3036 GCA_050124855.1 Candidatus Thorarchaeota archaeon
CCCCTTGAATCGCCTACTCTGCCGCGTGATAGTATAGTGGTCAAATCATTGGATGAAGATATGACCTTGAATGTAGACGATCTTCTACTGATGGACAGGATGGATGGGTTCTCGTCTTTTCAAAATCAGTATGATAACTGGAAAGCCTATGGTGAGTATAAGGGTGTCAAATTGGCAGATCTCGCCGAGCTTGTAGGAGGAATGGATCCCGAAGACATCCTCAGAGTAAGTTCGTACGATGGATTTTCTCAAGACTTTCATTACATGAACGTGTATCCAAATGCCAGTTGGTTCTTATTCCAAGGAAACATGATTATTGCGTTCGAATACAATGACACAATAGTCCCAAGCTGGCCAGATGGATTGCGACTAGTCATGCTCTCTCCAGATGAAAGCTACAGTAACGAGGACTGCCTTAACACATCTGCACCTGGGATGGGCTATCACGTTTACCCTTCAGCAGGTGCAAGATGGGTCAGATATGTATCCCTTATTGAGGTGATAAAGGGTTGAGTGACAAAGAGCCGTTGCTTGCAACCCGTGATATCATCACAATAGCAATTCTAGCTTCTCTAGGAGGGGCTCTCAGCACATTTGTTGGATATTTGGGGAATCTAATCAACCTCTCACTCGGGGTACCATTCGGAGCAGGTCAGTTCATGGCCGGTCTTCATGTCTTCTGGCTAGTTCTCATGCGAGTGCTTGTTCCCAAGACTGGAGTTGGGACTGCCGGTGGCCTACTGAAGGGAGTAGTTGAGATGTTCACCGGGAGTACACATGGTATTGTCATAGTCATTGTGTCGTTAACTCAGGGATTACTGATCGATGCAGCAGCCACAATTGGAGGTAGTCCAAAGAATAACGGGACTCTCTCAAAGCTGGCGTGGTGGCTAGGAGCTGGCATATCAGCATCATCCAATGTCATTGTCTTCCAGCTATTCTATTTCGCCGGAGTGCCACTCGTGTATATTGCAATAATCGCAATTCTTGCTTTCTGCTCAGGTGTTATATTCTCAGGCTTTTTTGCATGGGAGACTCTTGAGTTTCTTAACGACACTGGAGTGATGTCTTACAGTTTCATCACTTCTAGATCTAACATTCAGACTAAGAGGGGATTAGTAAGACGCAATCTACCTGCAATTGCTTTTGTCATGTTCTTGGTCTTGGGATCTACATACTACGTAGTGGCTGTGGCGAACACATTTGCTGACCCATACTCATGCGACGTAGTGGGTCAAGTAGACAGTCCATATGTCTACCATTCATCTTCATTTGCTGGTCAAGAAGTCATGATTGAGGCTGAACTGATTGGAGCATACATCCATATACCGCCAGAAAACTATACAGGTATTCTTGTGAGTACGATTCTGTTGGAGGCGGAGGTGCACCAAGATGCTACTAGCTTGCGAGTGATTGCCCGGGATGGATACACTGCAGTGTTCGATCTAACTAGCGTGATGAATGATCCCAGATTCCTATTAGCTGAGGCAGATGATGGTCTTTGGCTAATAGCAGGTGACTATGATGGATCTCTGTGGGTGAAGATGGTCACAATACTAGAAGTATACTAGGGAATTGCTATGCTAAAAGCGCAGGATTTGTCTTTCTCATATGACGGACTTAATCCAGTCCTTGATTCCCTAGAATTCATACTCAACCCAGGGGAAATCGTTGGAGTATTAGGACCTACAGGGTCGGGGAAGTCCACCCTTGCTAAGATACTGTCTGGATTCATACCTCGCATCATTCCAGGTGAGATCTCAGGTCAAATCTTGTTTGAAGGTATCACCACGTCCAGCGTACCTGTTGCAGAAATGGCTAAGCATATTGCACTGGTTCAACAAGACCCTGAAGGGCAAATCTGTACCCTGCAGGTCTCAGATGAAGTGGCTTTTGGGCCAGAGAACTATCTAATCGAACCCTCTTTGATTCAGGAAACAGTAACAGACTCACTCCATTCTGTTGGGGCTACTCATCTTCATGAACGCCCAACATACGCGCTTTCAGGGGGTGAGAAGCAGCGTGTAGTCATAGCAGCTATGCTAGCATGCCAACCGAAATATCTGATACTGGACGAACCATCGTCAAGCTTAGATCCAAACGGCATCGTTCAATTGAGAAAGGTCCTAATTGCCTTGAAGCAGAACAATGTTGGAATCCTTTGCATAGAACATCGGTTGCCAACTGTCCTTCCAGTAGCTGATCGAATTCTAGAACTTAAAGATGGCAAATTGTCAGAATGGCAATCTGAGCAAATCATCCAGAGTGAGCCGCCTCTAAGTGTCCCGTTTGAGACCCGTGATAAGAAGCCCCTACTATCAGCAAAGGACTTGTGCTATTCGTTTGGTGAGCAAATAGCAGTCAATCATGCGAGCTTTGTCGCCTATCCCAGTGAAAAAATAGCCCTCATGGGTAACAATGGTTCCGGCAAGACAACCCTCCTGAGTATGCTTGGTGGCTTGCGAAAACCAGACTCCGGCCTCATACATATAGAGACTGATTCAATTCGGAATCTTTCAAGTCGTGATATTGCCAAGAACATCGCAATGATTTTTCAAAATCCAAATCATCAGATTTTCGAGAAGACCGTTTGGAAAGAGCAGACTCTGAATCTAGAAGTTCTAGAACTGGTGAGTGATGATTCGTTGGAAGATGCTGAGCAGAGTCTCAAATTGGCCAGTCTTGATGGTATCAGGGAGCGCAACCCATTCTCTCTGAGTCATGGTCAGAAGCGGAAATTGAATGTCACATCGGTCGTAACCCATAGTCCCCGAATCTATCTTTTCGATGAACCATTGATCGGCCAGGACCTTCCTGGGAGGCAGTTCGTATCTGAAATCCTGAGAAAGCACGCGGAAACTCACGGGGTTTCCGTGGTTGTGACTCACGACTCAGACTTTGCCGTGAGAAATTGCAGTCGAATACTCTTCATGGATAATGGCTCGATAATGCTTGATGGATCTCCTAAGCTTGTAATGGAACGGCTTGAGAAGATGGGAAGATCAGAGTACGCAGAGATGGAGGTGGGCAAGTAGA
>JASFEL010000272.1:0-3026 GCA_050124855.1 Candidatus Thorarchaeota archaeon
GTGGGAGAGCTGTCATATGCTGTGACATAGAATTCGAAAGTGTCCCCTTCTTGAACTGGACCAAAGTTGGCGACCCATCTTCCTCCTGCAATACACAGACAGGCAAAGAACGACATGTCCTTTGAATCCCATTCTTCGCCATTTATTGACCAATAGAGTTGAGCACTTGATACTCCTGATACGTCTATCGCATAGATGATCACGTTGATCATGTCCCCTGGTGCAGGTGTCACTGGAAGAATGTCCACCTGGTAAATCAGAGGCCCCTCAACATCATCAAAGACTGCTAACACAATGATTCCTATTAATAAAATCATGGCGATAGCGCCTATGCAAATCAGTTTCGTTTGAGTCTTCAAGCTTCAATCCCGGTCCCAGACTCTCATTAGCAAGCCGATGCCATCAAATCCATCTAATAGGCTTTATCCAACCAATTTGATAGTTTCGGGATGTAACTATTCAGCTTCGGGTTAAAACTACTGCTATAGGTGACGCAATACCCAGCGATTACCTGTGCATATATGCTATAGAGCAAATAGAAGTCTATGGCATTAGAGGATGTGCTTCTAGGTCTTGGGATTGGACTACTTGTCACAGTGTTCGTCTATTTGGTTATGAACTGGCGCCTTAGGCACAGAATCGAGATGGTGACCGCCGAATTCGAGAAGACTTGGGCCGAGCAAGAGGGTGATATTAGAAAGGATGCGGCACAAAGAAGCCGCTATGTCATAAAGGGCAAAATAGCCGAGCATATGGTCCCAATGATGGGCGATGTTTTCAGATACAATCCTGCTGATGCTCGTTTCATAGGGGCTCCCATTGACTATCTGATTTTTAACGGCTACACCGAAGTGAAGGACAGCTCCATCGACCGCCCTATCACAGTGGTTCTTGCTGACATTAAGACAGGTGATGCAAGACTCAACAGAACTGAACGCAAAATAAAAGAGGCCGTGGAAGCAGGGAGAGTCAAATGGGAAACTATTAGAGTGGATCTATGAGATTGGCGCTACAAGGTAGTACCAATTGGTGTTTCAGATATTCGAACATAGGACTGGTGAGTTGTGGGGGTCATCGCTACCTGAGACCAGTGAGGACCTTAAACAGATAGCAGATGCGGGTATCAAAGTAGTCATTTCTCTGGAATCGAGGTTTGGATTTCCAGACTTCTCCGAGTTCGACCTGGAACATCACCAGATTTCAATTCCAGATTTTGATATTCCCTCTGAGCAGAATGTACGGCAATTCGTGGATATTGTAAAGGCTGCCCTGAGCCAAGGGAAGTCGGTATTAGTACACTGTCTTGCAGGTTGTGGCCGGACGGGAACAATGCTTGCAATTGCTGAAGTCTATATCTATGGTCAGACCAAAGGTCGCGATGCGATTGAGTTGGTCAGAAAAACTCGGTCATGCGCGATTGAAACGCCAGGACAAGAAAAGAGCATCGAAGTTCATGCAACGAATCCTCTACAGGGATTGACATAATGTAAAACACGAAATCGGTTGTGACACGGTCAAATCGAAGCTGGGCTATCACAGAAGCAGTCCATCATGAGTGCACGAAGGACAGCATCAGTCACTTGGCCCTCATCAGGAAGGCCTTCGAGCACAACCTCACAGATACGAATAGTTGGCAAGCTGGTCACCGTGTCTTCACATCCGCACCCAGCATCTTCATTCTCATCGACATCGATCTGGCAGATTACGTCATCAGAAACGCCATACTGACTGATTGCCTCTCCAATGATTTCTTTTGCAGCGTCGCAGAACAAGCATAATTTCCCAGTATAGACTATGATGCAACCACAACGCCCACAGGAGGGTTTACTGGAGTTTTTGGCTGTAGATAAGACGTTCGTCATCTGGTTCGCCCCGAATCAGTCCCTTATTCAAGTATTATATAATATAGTATACCCTAATATACTATATGGTGGCATCTTATCTGATTATTGATGGCTCTGGTATTGCTCCATTAGAGCGAATTTCTTTTCTAGCCGGTCACTGTCGGAGGAGTCATATTTAGCTATGAGTGAGTGAGGTCTATGTCAGAGGTGTATTCCAGACTTCCGGAAGCAGAAATAGAAGGTCGAATCGCACGGCTCAAGGAGCATCTTCGTAGTGCAGAGCTTGATGGTGCCCTTTTGATGACCTCCGCCGAATTATACTACTATTCAGGTGTAGGTACTGGAGGGGCTGTCTATGTACCTGCGGAAGACGACCCAATTCGCCTAGTGGAGCGAAACTTGGAGCTGGTTGAGTCATACTCATTGATTCCAGAAATAAGACTCATGGGACGCATGTCGCAATTGTTCCAGACACTGAACGTGCCTTCGAACTCCAGAATTGCGATGGAGTCTGATGTCATCCCCTACTCACTGATGAGATACCTTCAGTCAAGAGCGGATGGAATTCACCTTTCTGATGGCAGTGATATGTTCAGAACGATACGATCAAAGAAGTCCGACTATGAGATTAAACTGATTGAAGCAGCCGCTAAACTTGTGGATCAATCATTCGAATACTGTACAGAGATTGCTACTCCTGAGATGACGGAGATCGCATTATCAATGCGTCTAGATGCTTGGATGGTGGAGAATGGACATGCCGGCTTCATCACAACTCGTGCTTTCAATTCTGAGATGCTAGTCTATTCCTATGTTGTTTCAAGTAGTGGATCTACATTGAACACGTTCTTCACTCCAGTATCTGGAGTTGGGCTCTCGTTGAAAGATCCGTTGGGACCTACCCGTCAAAAGCTCGGTCGAAACCGACCATTTCTGGTCGACTCGTGTGGAAATATGAATGGTTACCACTCTGATACGACTCGTACCTTCATCTGCGGCAAGTTTGATGATGACCTAAGTGCTAAGCTGGATAGTCTATCACAGGTGAGGAGTTTCCTGATTAAGAAGATGAAACCGGGGGTCAATCTGGGCGATCTCTATGGCAATGTGATTGAACTCAGCATCGAACTCGGAGTACATGATCAATTCATGGGTGTAAACGATGACAAAGTCGCTTTCATG
>JASFEL010000273.1:0-3011 GCA_050124855.1 Candidatus Thorarchaeota archaeon
ACATCGTTGTGGTAGACGATGCTCCACCCTTTGATTGGGTGCTAATTGGTATAGGAACATCCGCTGTTGTGATAATTGCAGTTCTGGTCATCATTCTAAAACGGAGATGAAATTTAAGGAATGAGTCCAAGGCCTCTCTGAATAGAGCCCGCTCCACAATTCTTTTAACCGTTCATGAACGAACAGCCAACCACGACATGGGCCGGTAGATCAGCCCGGTTGTTCTGCTCATTCGTGTGCAGGGCAGGGTGAGATCGCCTCCTTGGCACTTGCGGCGCACTTCGCGTGCATCCAAAGTGGAGGAGGTCGTGAGACTCCGTGTAAGTCTTGACACGGGGCGCGAATTCAAATCTCGCCCGGTCCACCAATTCATTCTAAACAAATAGCAAATGATTCGAGTCAGGATGTCTTTATTAACACGCACATGCTAGAGACTAGGATATCATTATACAATAGGTGGAGGGCCATGATTGAAGACTTGGAACTATTGCTAGTGATTGCGGAGATTACTGGAATCTTTGTAGGCTTTGGTGCTCTTATTAGCTTAAGTCGCCCCAAAGATGTGGATGACATGCAGGTGCTCCAAATCCGTGGTGTGGTCTCTATTGGGCTTATGGTGTTTGTTGTCGCACTCCTACCCGTGCTCCTGAACCGGTACGGGGTTGAAGGGCATCCGCTCTGGTTTGTATGCAGCCTCGTGTTTCTAGTGTTGAACTGGGGCAGTCTGATCCAGGGGTTCCGAGAATCCGATAGTCGAGCCCTGGCAGCAACCCACGCCCGAGTTTACCCATTGCGTACCATGTTTTTCTGGCTGTTGCTCGAGGTGTTTATGCAAGCCCCGTTGTATCTAATTCTATTGGGATTGTATCCTGACTTTGAACCTGCGCTCTACACCACCTCACTGCTCTTTAACCTGTTTGAAGGCGTGTATGTGCTGGCTCAGGTTGTCTATGGCGATGCCCCGTCGTCCGACAGTGCTCATACCCCCCACGTCATCCACGGCTAGCCTTAGAATTATGAGTGTCGTTCTGTGCCAATAGTATATCGCGGAATCTCGCCCGGTCCACCACTCTTTCCTTAAAATGCCACAACAACTAACTGAGATACTATTGTTATCCCTTTAGTTCTTGATATGATGCGAGTCAACCTGCAAACACCTAGAGACAGAGTTAAATCAAATCACACAACTGATATGCATCGTGAAAATGCAGTGAATAGCGAATCAAACAGCTTCTCTTGGAAAGGACTAATTGTACTCATAGTAATTCTCATCATTGTGAGTGTCATCGCTTTTCTGTTATCCAGCATAGAGGGCTTTCTTGCAGGTGTTGTTGTCATCTTCATAGGGTTCTTTATCAGCTTCTTCCGAGATGATCTGAAACGAGTTCTTGGACTCTCAACTCAACAGAAGAAACCAACTCCAGTTGCAGAGGCTGAAGAAGACCCTCTTGAAAAACTGGACAAGATGATAACATTGGACATGGACAAGAAAATTGTAAAAGAAAGACAAGGTATCGCGAAGACGATTGCCAAATATAACGAAAAACCCAAGAAACAGCAAAAGCTAGGTTCTGAGATTGTTGAAAAAACAACTGCTCTTCTTGCATTACTCGATCAGGCAAAATCTCAGGCTATTCAATCTGGCAAACCTGATTTGGTTGCACATTACGAGCAAATTGCAGTAGAAATCGAAGGAATCCGTGAGAAATATAGTCTGTAAGAAGTGGTGGGCCTGGAATCCATTCTGACGAGAGAATATTGACTAAACTGAGAGTTACAAAGCTGTTTCTTAACGCGAGTTCTAATCTCGCTTGGTCCACCACTTCTTCTCTTCATTGATTTGTGAGAGTTTTTATCGAAGTGTCACAGGTCCACACCTTGAGGTGTTTGGAGATTGTTTATTGATATTGGACAATGGAAGATATCCGTAGAGAATAGCGAAGAATTTCGGGATTTGGTATTGAAATTTGTCAATTATCAGAGGGATAATCGTGACGAGTGGCCCTATAAGAAGGCACAGTTCTACATGATGCTTAGCGACGACGAATCTGTCGAGTTTTGGATGTACATTGATGTATTTGACAGCCATGAAGACTTCAAGAAGATGGATGCGGTAATCAACAAGATGCTGGAAACAGATCCTGATATGAAAGCCACTTTTGACAGAATGTTTGCCTTACAGGTTCCTGATTCGTGGAAGACAACACAATGGTCCGAGGTTGGTAAACTCCACATTGAGTAACGGAATTGGAGAGTGAATGCATCAGGATTAATCAAATCTCGCCCGTTCCACCATTCTTTTTCCATCAACTTATTAGAAGGGCATATGTGCAACGAAAATGGAGACTTTGTATTTGAGAGTTATAATTGCCTATTGTACCAGATATGGAGCCACAGCAAGTACATCCGAAGAGATTGCCAATGGACTTCGGCAAGAGGGATTTGATGTTCGAGTTGTCAATACGAAGAAGGAGAAAGTCAGGAGCATCTCTGAATATGACCTCGTGATTGTTGGAGCTGGACTGCAGATGTTTAGATGGTGCAAAGAATCGGAGAAATTTCTGAAGAAGTTCCAGAATGAGCTTCGAGCGACAAGGACAGCGATCTTTGTTTCATCCGGGGCTATAGCAACTATGGAGCATGATGGGCAAATAGATGAGATGGAAGAACATTGGCAGAAGCATCTGGTTGACAAGGCGGCGGAATACTCTATTGACCCTATAGCACTTGGTAGGTTCGGTGGCATATGGGATTACAACAAGATGAACTTCATGTTCAGGAAGACCATGGGACCTTTTCGAATGAAGCTGGAAGAGGTTGGGATAAAGGAAGACGAACCTGGAGTCTATGATACACGCGATTGGGATGAGATTCGGAAGTGGACTAAGGACCTTGCACAGAAGGTGAGAGGAAACGAAACGTAGGATCATCGCTTTGTTATTGATGGTTCACGGGTTAATCACATTGACATTCGTGTTTTACATCGAGGACCCTATGGGAGGAGGGGTTGG
>JASFEL010000274.1:0-3005 GCA_050124855.1 Candidatus Thorarchaeota archaeon
ACACAAATTGCGGTCCATTTTTCCCCTTTCAGCATAGGTGTGAGGAAGTTCTCCTTCTGTTCTGGAGAACCGAATAGATGAACAGGGCCGCCTCCGAATACAGTTGTAAGAAGTGGATTGATGTTTAGATAGCATCTACCGAACTCCTCGTTCAGGATTGTATAGCCAGTGTACCCCTCCTCTCGCCCACCATGTTCCTCCTCTACCAGGATCGCTAGCGGATGGAATCCTTTGTCCACAACGAATTTGCTAATCTCCCACTGAACCTCCATTGCTTGGTTGTGATCAATCTTGTCAGCTAGAGGGCGCAGCTCTGAGTTTACGAACTCTTCAACCTCGACTGCGAATCTCTTATTCTTCTCAGTCCACCATGGTAGTATTTCCATTCTTTTGCACCTCTAGAATCCCGACTTGTCTAGTCCATAGCGCAGGCTTACCTCCCCCACCTTATTCAATCCGCGCCATGTTATCTTTGCAAGCTTGATCTTACCTCTTGGATCAATCCAAACATTGACCAAGCCATCCTTCTCTAATGCCAATAGCGCCTCATCAAAAGAAGGAACATCATCTATTCCAAGCTTGCTCATCATATCCTCTTTCTCGGAATGCAAGGCCTGTGAATATTCAAACTCTTTGGTAAGCAGAGCCAAAATGCTGTCACTCAGGTCTTTAGACATAAGGCCAATCCTCCGTTCAGGAAACGCGTGCCCGCAACTTAAATAATCTGTCAGATTTGCCTTTGTGAAATACGGAAACCTAGTAAGCATTTGCAATTTGAAAGTGTAATTTAGACTTCGTCAAATACCTAGGGAACATTCGACATTAGTTTATTAGCTAGGAAAACGGACCAAGATGAGACTACATTCGCGATGTAGTTGGAGGAAAGATATATGTCTGAAAGGCCTCAAGGCATTATAATCGGAGCCCTGCTGGTGCTAATCTTTGCTTTATACCACCTTGGCTATGGAGCATGGTTCATTATTTCAGCAGGAGGTGACCCAATCGCTCTACTACTGGGTTCATTCTTCGCTTTGATATACATCATTGTAGGAATCATTGCGTTGATATTGTTCATCGGTCTGTGGGGCATGAAGAAGTGGGCTTGGCTTTGGACCGTCATTATGGCTCTCCTCGCCATTATAGGTGGCGTCTTGAATATTGGAGACATAATGTCGATTGTAGGATTGATACTTGGTGTGGTCGTCCTAATCTACATGTTCATGCCAGCCGTAAGGAACAATCTCAGTTAGAGATAAGATACTTGGAACTCAGTCATCCAGCCTGGGTTCCTACCTCTTCTTTTTTCTTTGGTTCTATTTTGCGCAAATCACTGTGACATCTATAGTTGCAGTGTTTCACCTGGGGCTCCGAAATCATGATTACCATAACACGAATCTGCTCCATCTTTTCATCATAAAAAGCTCCGAACCACACACCTTAGACTGAACTTGGTGGCCTTGCTACTAACTTGATAATCGTTCTTTCCCTGTTTATGCCTGCTACTAGAGTTCACTTCAGGTAAAACTGGAGAGCATCCAGTCCACAGTTTAAGGGAGTTCCGCTTTAGGAACTCCATTCCCCTTTCTTTTCAATTCAGAATCCACGTTGCTGTGATGACAGTCCTATTATTCAAGAGGATCTATTTTCAAACGAGCTGAAATGGCACTCAATGATTCAGAATCCAAAGAAAGTGCTAGGAGAGGTCGCTACATGTACCTGTATCCTGCAATCTTCATAATTGCGACCTCCACTACCACGGTAATGCTGTCTATTGGCGGTTACATCTCTTTTGACCCATTCACAGCTTTTGTTGCCAGTCTGTTTGCAGGATTTGCCTTTCTTCTCTTTCAAGTCACCTACGTTAGATTTGTAGTAAACTCTACACAGTCTGCACGAAGAAGAGAACCCCAGCCAGACCTTCAGTGATTTGAGTAATGATTGCTAGCTGTCAAAAAACGCTTCGACAAGAAACTGGCCCCATTTTTCACTACATCTCTTCTTTGCCAAGGCCAGGGCTGAGCCTATGTGAGCCACATCAGACTTTTTTGACATCCGTTCTGTCAGATTCCCAATCAAGAATTCAATTGCATTGTGCATATCGTCCAAATCCAATGTTGACATACTATCATTAATCTCACATTGTATATTGAGTGGACTGATCATCCTGACTCTTACTGTCCAAGGGTTCAATTTGACTCCGGTTTCCAAGGTAGATGCAAAGAATTCGTTCATTCTTGCAGAGCCAAGAATGGACTTGCCAAGCTGCAACAATTCATTCAAAACACACTCATTTGCCAGTAACAGTTGCCGCTCAGTAGAGATTCTCTGAACATATCCTCTGTTCACGAGGTCACCAAGTTCCAGAGGTATACTCCCTTCTCTAGTCAATTGAAACATCTCCAGAAATGCAGACAAGGGGCTACGCCCGTCGAACGCACCAATGACTTTCATAGTAGGGGTAGATATTCCCAATGGATTATCTCGACTCAAGAGGGGTGATAGTGAGCCCTCCGAAAGACATAGTATATCATTGCCCGTGGGAACGTATACTACTCGGATGGCATTATGCCAAAAGGCAAGCGCGACTACATCCTTGACTTCGTCCAGGGTCATGCGTTGTTTCTTTGCAATCATTTCAATTGTATGCCCACTCTTGATTCGCATCAGGAACTTCATTACATGCATCAATACTTCCGACGATTCAATCGGTAGCATCACCGCTTCCCAGTTCGCATTTCTAATAACAACTGACTTCTCAGACAATCTATCCAGGACTATGACACGCATGACGAATCTGTCGAAATCGGAGAGAACCAATGCGTCTATTCTGTCGAAGTTTCTGAAACTTCGAAAGCTCTCCTCAAATTCTCGGACAATTCGGCGGAGCTTACTCCTAACCTCATTAGTTTCTCTTGAGATTGCCATAACACCTATGGCCCATTCCCCACCTTCTACTAGAAGGACAATGTCTTCGCCATACTCAGTCTTCCATTGAGTTTGTTCCC
>JASFEL010000275.1:0-3004 GCA_050124855.1 Candidatus Thorarchaeota archaeon
CCAGACATCATCAAACGAGCTGTACTTGCAGTCCAGTCAAGAAGGCGTCAACCTCATGGTGTGGATGAATACGCTGGGAAGCGAAACACAGCCCAGAGCTGGCAGACTGGCCACGGAAGGTCAAGGATGCCTCGGGTAAAGGGCAGTGGGACTCCTGCAGCTAATAAGGCAGGTTTCGCCCCGGGAACTGTTGGAGGTCGTGTTGCCCATCCACCTGAAGCCAGGAAAGTCATCATTGAGAGGATCAATAAGAAGGAGAACCGTCTTGCTATTCGTTCTGCTATTGCAGCTACTGCAAGCAAGAAGTTTGTAGAGCAGAGAGGCCATAAGACTGACTCTGTACCCTCAGTACCCCTCGTAGTCAGTGACAAGCTTGAAACACTAAAGACCACAAAGGAGGTCCGTGAGGTTGTATCAGCACTTGGTCTTGAAGACGATCTCATGAGGGCAATCAATGGTCGTGGGGTGAGAGCAGGCAAGGGCAAAATGCGTGGAAGAAAGATGAAGACCCCCAAGTCCTTCCTGATTGTTGTAGGACAGGACCAGGGAATAGTCAAGGCTGCCCGGAACATTCCAGGCGTTGACATTGCCGAGGTTCATGGACTGAATGCAGACCTATTGGCACCGGGAACACATCCAGGCCGACTTGTGCTATGGACAACATCCGCCATCGAGCGGCTTGAGAAAGAGGCCCTGTTTTTATGAGGTGAGATGGGATGGATCCGAATCAAGTCATCATTCGACCAGTAGTCACAGAAGCAAGCTTAGAGGCTGTGGACAGTAATAACAAGCTCACTTTCTATGTGGACCGGAGAGCAAACAAGAACACTATTCGATGGGCTGTGGAATCCCTTTACGAGGTTGTAGTGGATAACGTCAACACGCTGATACTGCCTGATGGAAAGAAGAAGGCATTCGTGCGTCTGGCACCAGAATACAGTGCCGCTGAGGTTGCGACCAACCTCGGGATATTCTAGGGAGGTCGTCATATGGGTAGACGTATACTCGTGCAGCGAAAGGGAAGGGGCACAACTCAATGGAGGAGTCCAAGTCACAAGAAGATTGCACCGGCTAGACATCCCAAGTGGGCGCCCGACAAGACCTACTTTGGTAGGATCATGAAGCTACAACATGAAGCAGGTCGAGGTGCTCCTCTCGCGCAGATTAAGTACGAGGGTGAGTCAAAGATACACCACATGATTGCACCAGAGGGCGTTCAGGTGGGTCAAATTGTTGAGTGCGGCGAGGACGCAGCATTACAGAACGGCAACACTATGATGCTTCAGCACATTCCAGAGGGCACTCCTGTCTATAACATCGAGGGCAGTCCTGGAGACGGTGGCAAATATGTCCGTTCATCCGGACTAACGGCAACAATCGTATCTATTGACAAGTCCAAGGCTATGGTGCGACTACCGAGTGGGAAACAGAAGGCGTTTAGTCCGAGGTGCAGAGCGACTATTGGAATTGTAGCTGGTGGAGGAAGGACAGAGAAACCTTTCCTCAAAGCAGGTGCTGTCTGGCATCACACGCGCGGCAAAGCCCGAAAGTGGCCGGTGACCCGCGGTGCAGCCATGAATGCAGCTAGCCACCCACATGGTGGTGGATCGCATCAGTCCCCTGGTAGACCAACGACTGTGAGCAGACATGCTCCTCCAGGGCGCAAAGTAGGCAACATCGCAGCTAGACGTACTGGTCGCAAGAAGTAGAGCTGAGAAGAGGTCTTCCTCTTCTCCAACCTTTCTTTTCAAATCCTAAAATGCTTTGAGAAACTAACACCTCAGTAATATCCACATTCATATCTCGACATTAAGACCTCTATATAGAGGTCTATTAATGCGTCTCATCGCTGTGCATCTCCCAGAGAGGATAATCGAAGATATCCAACGACTAGTGAAACGTGGACTCTATCCCAACCGTTCTGAGGCCATAAGAATAGCAATCAGGGATCTACTGAAGCGTGAGCTTTGGGAGCGCAGCATGAAAAGTGGTGTTAGCGCTGGTGAGGTCGTAGGACAATGAAATCACTGATTGATTCAGCAAGAGAACACAGTCGCACAGAGAGGGTTGGAATTACTCCGCGTGACATGGGTCAGGCGAGGATTGTGGTCATCGGTTGCGGCGGTGCAGGTAACAACACAGTGAAGCGGCTGATGACAATTGGTGTACAAGGCGCTGAGTGTGTTGCTATCAATACAGACCGACAGCACCTAGCTGTGACCACGGCTCATAGGAAGCTCCTGATTGGGGAGCGAATAACACGTGGTCTTGGTGCAGGGGGATATCCACATGTTGGTCAAGCAGCAGCAGAGGAGTCCACCCATCAGCTCACAGAGCTTCTTCGAGATGCCGACCTTGTATTCATTGCTGCAGGGATGGGCGGAGGCACAGGGACCGGAAGTGCACCGGTAGTCGCTGAAATTGCTAAGAAGAATGATGCCATTGTTGTCGGAGTCATTACAATGCCATTCAGCCTAGAAAGGACCCGCATTGATAAAGCAACAGCTGGTCTAGCACGTCTTCAGGAGAACGTTGATACTGCAGTGGTCATTGACAATCAGAAACTCATGGAGCTAGTGCCGGATTTACCACTTGAGGAAGCATTTGGCGTTGCTGATGAAGTCCTTGCAAACATGGTGAAAGGAATCACCGAAACTATCACGATGCCCAGTTTGATCAATCTGGACTATGCGGATGTGCGCACAATAATCTGTAACGGCGGTGTTGCACTTGTTGGCCTTGGTGAGGCTACCGGGTCTGACAGGGCAAATAGTGCAATTCGAAACGCTTTGAATAGTCCCCTACTTGAGGTCGAGTGGAGTGGTGCTACAGGCGCCTTGATACACATCACAGGTGGTCCTGACATGTCACTGGCTGAATCAAACAAGGTAGGCGAATTGGTTTCAGAAAAGATGAGTACAGATGCAAACGTGATTTGGGGTGCAAGAGTCGATCCGCGCCTAAGTGGGGTACTACGAGTGATGTTGATACTCACAGGTGTAAA